>JAGTRL010000103.1 GCA_018261815.1 Pseudomonadota bacterium | reverse complement strand
GCCGCTGCGCTGGCGGCGCGCGTTCAGCTCCTCGCTGAACAGCGTCTTGACGCGCTCCAGCGTCATCGGCTCCAGCGCGAAGCGGCTGGCATAGGGTGCCAGCTCGTCGGGCAGGGCGATGTCGTGGCCGGTGAACACCAGCTGCAAGCCGCGCGCTTCGGTGCGCAGCGCCAGCTCCTTCAGCGCGCGCGTGACCACCGGGTTCGACAGGAAGGGGTGGATGTCCAGCAGCAGCACCAGCGCATCGCCTTTCAGCTGCTCCACCGCCGCCAGCGCCGCGGGCAGCTCGCGTGTGCCGTTGGCATCGGTGCCGGGCGCGGCGGCGTCCAGATCAGCCAGCGCCAGCCGCAGGTTGTGCGCGACGCGCAGCCCGCGGCTGGCCGACCACTGCCAGACCTCGCGCTGGCGGCGCTGCGCCAGCAGCGCAAACAAGGCCAGCACGCGCCGCTCGTCATGCGTTTCGATGACGACGATAGGCGTGCGCGTGGCCAGCAGTTCGGCCAGGGCGTCGGCTTGGGCGGGCGTGGGCATGGTGGCTGGCGCGACTGTAGCGGCGCGTTTGTGCTCGTGCCGCGATGAAGAGCACGGCAGCGCGCATTCGTGCACCGCCGCGGCTTATGGGTATCGGCAGGGTGAGCGCGCTTGGCGCGGGCACAGACCCTTCGCAGGGCTGCAGCGCCTTCAGCGCCGCGCCAGCGTGCGTGCGGGTGTCTCTCCGAAGCGGTGGCGGTAGGCACGCGAGAACTCGCCCAGGTGCGAGAAGCCGTAGGCCAGCACCGTGTCCGTGACGCGGGTGGACGGCCCGCTGCCCTCGCGCAGGCGGCGATGCACGGCCGCCAGGCGCTGCTCGCGCAGCCATTGCATCGGGCCCATGCCGCACTGTGACTGGAAGGCTGCCTGCAGCGTGCGCGCCGCCACGCCGCTGGCCCGCGCCACCATGCCCAGGGACACCGGCTCGGCCAGCTGCGAGAGCAGCCATGCCTGGGCGTGGCGCACCAGCGCGGCGGCGGCCGGCGGCGGGGCGGCCGGCGGAAGCGGTGCCAGCGCCGGCGCAGCCTGCAGCAGCAAGGTGGTCAGCAGCAGGTCCTGCAGGCGCAACTGCACATGTGGCAGCAGCGGCGGCGCATAGGCCTCGCGGGCACAGGCGGCCACCATGTGCAGCACCGGCTCGAGCGCTTGCCAGGCGCTACCGGCCAGCGGCAGCGCCGGCTCCAACGCCAGCTCGTCCGGCGGCGGTTTGCCGGACAGCGCGGTCCAGGCCTGGGCCAGCGCGTTGTGCTCGAAGCGCAGGACGATCTGGTCGAACTGTGCGTCGGCCTCGAAATGGAAGCGCTGCGTCGAGCCGATGACGCAGGCCTGGCGCGGCGAGACCTCGATCGGTTCGCCACCGACATGGAACCGTGCCGTGCCGCGCACGGGCAGGCTGATGAGGCAGTAGGTGCCGAGTCGGTCGGGGTCGACGCGGACGCGGGCACCCCAGGTCAGGCGGTTCAACGAAAGCGGTCCGACCGGCAGGTGGTCCATGTGCGCGCTCAGCGACTGTCCGGGCCCGATGAGGCTGAGGTGGTGTGGGTTGAAGACGCGGCCACAGATCTCGCGCGCCTCGTCCAGATCGTCCGTGTCGAACAGGCGGCCGCGCGTGAACTCGACGCCGGCAAAGCAGCCGGGGGCGGGCGGTTCGTTGGCCTTCGGTGATGCGCGCGTCATGGCCGCGCACTGTGGGGCCAGCCGCCGCCGGGTGTCAAGGCGCGCCTGCGCAATTCCGCGGGTCGCCTGCGCAAAGCCGATTGCCGGCACGCGCTGCGGTGCGGACGATGCAGGTCTTCGTCCACTCGTCCCTGAAGGAGACCCCATGAACATCGTCCTCGTCCACGGCAGCTGGCACACCGGCGAACTCTGGGGCCCCGTGGCCGACGCACTGCGCGCCGCCGGCCATACCGTGCACACGCCCACCGTCGCCGGCCACGGCGTCGGCGTCGACAAGCGCGTCAACCATGCGCAGTGCTCGCAGTCCATCGTCGACCACATCGTGCAGCGCGACCTGAAGGACTTCGTGCTGCTGGGCCACAGCTACGGCGGCACCATCATCTCCAAGGTGGTGGAGGCGGTGCCGGAACGCGTGCGCCGCCTGGTGTACTGGAACGCCTTCGTGCTGAACGACGGCGAGTCGCTGGACGACAACGTGCCGCCGCACTACCGCGCGCTGTTCCAGCAAATGGCCGCCGCCAGCCCCGACAACAGTGTGATGATGCCGTTTCCGATCTGGCGCGAGGCCTTCATCAACGACGGCGACCTGGCCACCGCCGAGCGCACCTATGCCCTGCTTTCGCCCGAGCCCTACCAGCCTTTCATCGACAAGCTGGACCTGAAGAAGTTCGCGACGCTTCAGACGCCGCGCAGCTACATCAATTGCACCGAGGACACGGCCTTGCCGCAGGGGCCTGATACGGGCTGGCATCCGCGCATGTCCAGCCGGCTCGGTTTGTTCCGCCTGGTGCAGATTGCCGGCAGCCACGAGGTGATGTTCACCGCGCCGCAGCGGCTGGCGGGAGCAATCGTCGACGCCGGCCGCGACTGAGCGCTTGGCCCGCGCGGCGCGCTACCAGTGCACGCCGCTGAACACCTGCGCGAACAGCTTGCGCGCCAGGTCCACCGGCGACTTGGGCAGCGCGGCCATCTCGGCGGCGGCTTCCTCGTCGCTCAAGCCGCGCGCCGCGGCTGAATCCGGGAACAGCCGGTAGGCCTGGTTCAGCACGAATTCGCTGACGCCCGGCGCCACCGCCTGCGCCACCGCGCCGGCCAGGCCCAGGCTGGTGGCCACGCGCTTGGGCTTGTCGATCACCGCGGTCATCACCAGTTCGGCGGCCTCGTTGGCCGACAGTGTGGGGAAAGCGTCGTAGAGCTTGGTGGGCGCGATCATCGGCGTGCGCACCAGCGGCATGTTGATGGTGGTGAAGCGCACGTTGGCGTCGGCGAACTCCGGCGCGGCGCACCACGAGAAGGCGTCGAGCGCGGCCTTCGACGCGACGTAGGCCGAAAAGCGCGGCGGGCTGGCCAGCACGCCGATCGAGCTGATGTTGATGATGTGCCCGGCCTTGCGCTCCAGCATCACCGGCGCAAAGCCGAAGATCAGCTTCAACGCGCCGAAGTAGTTGAGCTGCATCGTGCGCTCGAAGTCGTGGAAGCGGTCGAAGGAGAACTTCACCGAGCGGCGGATTGAGCGGCCGGCGTTGTTGATCAGGATGTCGACGTGTCGGTGCTCGTCGAGCACCGTCTTGACGAAGCGGTCGCAGTCGGCCATGTCGGAGAGGTCGCAGGCATAGGCGAAGGCCTTGCCGCCCCGGCTGCGGATGAGCTCGACCGTTTCGTCCAGCTTCTGTGGGGTGCGCGCCGCCAGGATGACGGTGGCGCCGGCCTCGGCCAGTTTCAGCGCGCAGTCCTGCCCGATGCCCGAGGTGGCGCCGGTGACGACGACCACCTTGTTGCGTACGCGCCGGCTCAGCATCCCGGCGCGGCGCGTGCGCAGCACCGCGCTGGTCACGGCGCCAGCCTTGCCTACCGGGCTGGCCTCGATGGCCTTGGCGACGGTCTTGACCACAGCCACCGGCGACGGCGCCTTCAACATGGGCGCGCGCCGCGGCCGCGGCCGGGTGGCAGGGGCGGGCGGCGGCGCCTTGGCCTTGGCGGTCTTCGCGGCTGTCGTGGTCTTTAACGTCTTGCGCGCGGCGGGCCGCGCCTTGGGCGGGGTCGGGGTCTTGCCGGCTGCGGTCTTGGTAGCCATGTCGTTCTCCAGCAGGTTGGGTCGTGCGGGCTCGGGGCGCGCATTATCCGGGCCGCCGCCGCGGCTACTTGTCCAGCATCAGCTGCGGCAGCCAGGTCGCCAGCTGCGGCACGGCCATCACCGCCGCCAGCATCAGCAACCCGAACAGCACGTAGGGCGTCACCGCGGCATAGATCTGCCGGGTGGTGATGGACTTTGGCGCCACGCTGCGCATGGTGAACAGCAGCATGCCGAAGGGCGGTGTCAGCAGGCCCAGCTGCATGCAGATCAGGTACATCACGCCGAACCACAGCGGGTCGAAGCCGTAGTGCTGCACCAGCGGCATGTAGAAGGGCAGCGTGATCAGCATCGTGCTGACCTGGTCGACGAAGCAACCCAGCACCAGCAGGATCGCCATCATCACCAGCAGCACGCCCAACGGCGACAGCCCCGAGCCCTGCACCAGCGTGACCAGCCCGTTGGTGCCGCCCGAAAAGCTGAGGATCTGCGAGAAGGTGGTCGCACCGATGACGATGAACAGGATCATCCCCGAGATGGCGGCGGTGCCGCGCAGCGAATCGAGCAGGGCCTTCCAACTCAGCGAGCGGTAGGCCACGCACACCGCCACCGTCGCCAGCGCACCCAGCGCCGCCGATTCAGTGGGCGTGGCCCAGCCGGCCGACATGGCGACGATGACGATGACGAAGATGGCCACCAGCGGCGTCACGTACAGCAGCAGGGGGCGCCAGCGCGCCCAGCCGACAACGGCCTGCTGCTCGAAGGCCGGCGCCAGCGACGGGTTGAGCCAGCAGCGGACGACGATCCAGCCGACGAACAGTGCCGACAGCAGCATGCCCGGCACCACGCCGGCCACCAGCAGCCCGGTGATGGAGATGCCGGCCAGGCTGCCCAGCAGCACGGTGATGGCCGACGGCGGGATCAGCATGTCGACGCCGCCGATGGCCATGATCGGGCCCATGGCCATCTTCGAGTCGTAGCCACGCTTGAGCATCTGCGGCAGCAGCAGCCCGCCGAGCAGTGCGGTGGTGGCGATCGTGGAACCCGAGATGGCCGAGAACACCGTGCCCGAGACGATGGCGATCACCGACAGCCGCCCCGGGACGCGCGAGATCAGGTTGTCGAAGGCGTCGATGGCCTTCATGGCCACGCCGGTGTGGAACAGTACCTCACCCATCAGCACGAAGAAGGGGATGGGCGTGAGCGAGAAGTTGGTGACCGAGGCGACGCCGTTGCGCACCACCTGCATCAGCCCCGGCTCGCCGCCCAGGAACAGCAGCGCGCCGACCAGGTTGACGCCGAGGAAGGCAAAGGCCACCGGCAGGCCCAGGCCCAGTAGCACGGTCAGCGCGCCGAACAGCGCCGTCAGCGTGACCCACCAGGTCATGATGAAGCCACTCTCGGCCCGCGCAGCAGCTGCCGCGCCGCTTCCAGCGCCACCAAGCCGAAGCACAGTGGCGCCGGCACGTAGACCCACCATTCGGGGAAGGTGAAGGCCTTCATGACCACCGCGCCGGACTGGCGCAGGTCGACGATGACGGCCACCGAATACCAGGCCAATACCACGCTGATGAGCAGGCACAGCAGCGCGGCGGCGCGGTACAGGCGGCGCCAGGCGGCCGGCGACAGGCTCATCTGCAGCAGGTCCAGCCGCACATGCTGCTCGCTCCACAGCAGCCAGGGCGCGGCCAGCAGCGTGGCCAGCGCCAGCCCGTACTCGCTGGCCTCGGCAATGCCCGCCGCGCTGGGCAGGCGCAGGTTGCGCGCCAGCACGTCGTAGCCGACCAGCACGGTCATCACGCCGATGACCAGCGCTGCGGCAATGCCGCAGGCCTGCATCAGCCGGCCCCAGGCGCCGACCTTCATCGGCTTACTTCGGTGCCATCTGCTCGCGCAGCTTCGGCCCCTTGACCGGGCTGGCCTTGATGATCTGTTCCCAGCCGCCGTCGTAGGCCGCCTTGAGCAGGATCTTCGATTGCGCCTCGTCGAGCTTGACCACCTGGATGCCGGCGTCGAGTTGCTTCTTGGCGTCGGCCGGGCCGTCGACCTTGCCCATCTCGACGTTCTGCGCTTCCAGCCACTCGGCCTGCTTCTGCAGGAAATCGCGGTAGATCGGCGCGACGCGCAGCTTCAAGCCAGTCAGGTCGGCCTTGTCGATCTTCTTGGTGCTGTAGAGGTAGTACTGCACGCCTTCGCCGGTGCGCGCGTAGTAGTACAGGCCCTTGTCGGCATAGCTGGCGTTGATCTGGTCGAAGATGCCGTTCTTGCGCATCTCGGCCTGCGTCATCTCGGTGTAGTTCAGCGCCAGGCCGTCGGGTACCAGCCCGGCGGTGAAGGACGAGGTGGTGTTGGCCATGTCCACCACGCCGTTGCGCAGCGCGTTCGGCTGCTCGAAGGTGGGGATGGCCTTCGGGCCGCCGATGTAGTTGATCTGCACCAGCCCCTTGCCTTCGTCGTTGACCTTCTTGACGAACTTCTCGAAGCCGCGCGCGAAGTAGGTGCCTTCCTGGAAGGCGTTGACCGCCTTCAGCGTGACTTCCTGGGCCAGGGCGGCGCCGCCGGCCAGGGCCAGCAGCAGGCCGCAGCCGTGGGCGATCAGATGACGTCGATGCATGGTGTTTTCTCCGTGGGTTGAAATCAGATCCAGGCCTGGATCACGTAATCGAAGGCGGCCTGCGCGTTCATCAGGTCCACGCGCTGCAGCCGGATGCGCCAGCCGTCGGCCGTGCGCACCAGAGAATGCCGGTAGCTGCCGCCGAAGTGGCGCACGCTGTCGCGGCGCAGCTCCATCATCTGGAAGCGCGACCAGACTTCGGCCTGCGCATCGCCGATGGCCTCGACCACGACGTTGCCGACCAGGTGGTTGGTGTGCCACTGCGGCGCCTGCGACCAGGCATTGGGGTGCTGCAGCCGGCCCATGCGCACCTCCATCAGCAGCCGGTCCTCGGCAAAGATCGACGGCTGGCTCATCCAGTCGGTCTGCTCGGGTGCGGCCGGCATCCAGTACACGCCGTCGGCTGCGAACAGCTCGGTCCATTCCAGCCAGCGCTTGGCGTCCAGCATCGCCGCCTGGCGGTACAGCAACTGCTCGATGTCCTGCTGCTGCGCCGGCGTGACGGCCACGCCTTGCGGCACGTAGCCGGTGGCCGGCCGCGCGCCGCGGCCCATGTGGTCGGGGGCGATCGACTCGGCTCCGGTCATCGACTCGATGGCCTCGATCACCACGCCCTGGCCCAGCGCCTTCTTGACATTGATTTCGCTCATTGCCGGACTCCTCAGGCCTGGGCGGCGGCCAGTGCCGGCGCCATGTATTCGCTCCAGGCCTTGAACTGGCTGCGCATTACCACCTCAGACGTGCCCTTGTTGGAATAGAGCACGCCGTCGCGCTCCTCGTCGCCGCCGTGGTTGCGGTGGAAGCTGACCCAGTCGCCGGCCATCGAAGCCTGCAGGCCCCACTGCCCCTTGGTCCAGTTCTCCAGGTCGTCGGCGTTGATCATCGTGGCCGGCGAGTTGACGAGATTGAAGTACCACAGCGAGCGGCGGTAGATGGCCTCGGGCGCGCCCTTCAGGCGGAAGTGCCAGATCTCCGACAGCGTCTTGTCGGCGGCCAGCGGTCGCAGGCAGCGCAGCTGCTGCAGCGGTGACTGCACCGACAGGTACGGATAGATCAGCACATGGTGGATGCTGCGCGACAGGAACTCCTCGGCCTTGTGCTCGCCGTAGGCCTGCTTCATCAGCGTCTCGTAGGCCACGGTATCGGGGTCGGTGGGGCGCAGCCCCATGTAGGCCTTGAGGATGCCGTGGCCGCGCGGGAAGTTCACGGTCTGCACCGAGTCCCACTGGTCGAAGCTGGTGGCAAAGGCCGACAGGTAGTGGAAGAACAGCGGCGCGGCGCCCTGATCGGCCTTGACGCGCTGTTCGACGCGCCGCGCCGGCACGCCGGTGGACTGGTGCGTCACCGAGGGGTGCAGCGCGTCGAGCTGGTTCTCCATGAAGAACTTCCAGTTCGAGTGCTGCACCACGCGATGGCATACCGGCACCACCTCGACCTCGCCCAGCGGCGAGCGGTCGCACATGTCGTCGAAGGCCACCTTGGCATCGCCCAGGAACTCGAGCAGCCCTGGCCCCTCGTCGGCCAGGCTGGCGAAGACGAAGCCGCGGTAGCTGTCGACGCGGGCGGCGGACTTCATGCTGCAGTCCGGGTGGCCCATGTCCAGGCGCGTGCCTTCGTAGCCCTGCTTCAGCGGGATGGCGCGCACCTTGCCGTCGAGATGGAAGCTCCAGGCGTGGTACGAGCACACGAAGCCGGTGCCGGTGTTGCCGCGCTGGTTGCCGCACAACTGCACGCCGCGGTGCGGACAGCGGTTGTAGAGCACGCGCACGCTGCCGTCCTTCTGCCGCACCATCACCATCGGCTGGCGGCCGATCTGCAGCGTGTGGTAGTCGCCCACCTGGGGCACCTGCGACTCATGGCCGCAGTAGACCCAGGTGCGCTCCCAGATGTTGCGCATCTCCAGGTCGAAGATGGCGGGGTCGGTGTAGACACTGCGGTGCACGCGGTCGGGTTCGACGAGGCTTTGAAGGCTTGGCAGGCTCATCCTGAGGGCTCCTTGGTCAGCGGTTTTCAACCCAGCAGCAGCTGGGGCAGGAACAGCACGATCTGCGGCACGAACCAGATCGCGGCGATGCAAAGCGCGTAGGCCAGCGCGAAATAGGCCACGCCCTGAAAGATCCTGGCGATGGGGATGTCCGGCGCCAGGCCGTTGACGATGAAGACGTTGACGCCCACCGGCGGGGTGATGGCGCCCATGGTGGTGACCACCGTCAGCAGCACCGTGAACCACACCGGGTCGAAGCCCAGTGCCAGCGCCAGCGGGAAGAAGATCGGCGTGGTCACGACCAGGAAGCCCAGCGCATCCATCAAGGCGCCGCCGACCAGGTAGATCAACACCACGACCAGCAGGATCCAGCCCGGCGCTACCGGCAGTGCGGCGGCCCACTCGGCCAGCTCGAAGGGCATGCGCGAGACGGTGAGGAAGCGCCCGAAGAGCACGGCGCCGGCGATCATCAGCACCACCATGGCCGAGATGCGCAGGCTCTCGCTGAGTGACTTGGCGATGCTGCGCAGCGTCAGCTGGCGGCGCAGCACGCCGATGGCCAGCGCGCCCACGGCACCGGCCGCGCCGGCTTCGGTGGGCGTGAAGAAGCCGGCATACAGGCCGCCGATGACGATGCCGAAGAGCAGCAGTGTCTCGACCACCCCGCTCAGTGCCCTGAACTTCTGGCCCCAGTCGGTGGCCGGGCCGGCCGGGCCGAGCCTGGGGTTGCGCAGGCACAGCGCGGTGATGGTCAGCAGCAGCAGCGCCGTCAGCACCAGGCCCGGTACCACCGCCGCCAAGAACAGGCGCAGCAGCGACTGCTCGGTCTGCACGGCGATGACGATCAGAACCACGCTGGGCGGGATCACCACGCCCAGCGTGCCGCCCACGGCCACCGCGCCGGCGCTGAGCGCGGCGTCGTAGCGGAACTTGCGCATCTCGGGCAGCGCGATCGTGCCCATGGTGGCGGTGGTGGCCGAGTTCGAGCCGCAGATGGCCGAAAAGCCGGCGCAGGCCGCCACCGTGGTGCTGGCCAGCCCGCCGGGCAGGCGGCCGACCCAGGTGTAGGCGGCCTGGTACAGCCGCGTGGTCACGCCGGCGCGGTAGGCAAACTGGCCCATCAGCACGAACAGCGGGATCACGCTCAGGCCGTAGGACGAGAACTGCTCCCACAGGTTGGTGGCCAGCAGGTGGCTGGCTGCGCCGCTGGGCAGCATGTAGGCGTTGCCCAGCACGCCGGCCAGCAGCATGGCGAAGGCGATCGGCATGCCGAACACCATGAAGGCCGCCATGGCGACGAGGCCGATGATCGCTACGAGGCTGGGGTCCATGGGCCGTGGGTTGAAGGCAGACAACGGCCGCGCGTCATGCCGCGCCCGCCAGGCGCTGCAGGCTGCGCAGCAGATCGATGGCCAGCGCCAGTGCCAGGCCGGCAAAGCCGAGCGCGACGGCATAGACCCAGGGGTAGACCACGACCTTGAGCGTCTCCGACAGCGACCCGGTGTCCTGCAGCGTCGCGCCATATCGTAGGATGAAGTAGGCCGCGGTGCCGAAGAGCAGCAGCGCGACCAGGCTGTTGACGGCCTCCAGCAGCGCCGCCGGGCGGCTGCTCAGGCGCTCGGACAGCAGCGTCATGGCGACATGGCCGCGATGCACCTGGACATCGCCCAGGGCCAGCGCCATGGCCACGGCCGCGAGCCAGCCGATGATCTCGACCGAGCCCGCCACCGGCCGGCCCAGCGCGCGCATGACCACGTCGAAGGCAGTGAAGCCCATCATCGTCGCCAGCGCCACGCCGGCCACCACGGCCAGGCCGCGGTTGATCCACAGGCTGGCCTGTTCGAGCCGGCCTGCCGGCGGCTGCGTGCCGGGCATGGCAGCCGAGCTCACTTCTTGCTGGCGGCGAACTGGTCGCGCAGCTCACGGGCGCGGGCGATGTAGCGGTCGGCGGGCAGGCCCTTGGCCTTGGCCTCGGCGATCCAGGCATCGACCATCGGCGCCAGCTTGGCGTCCCAGGCCGCCTTCTCCTGCGGGCTGAGGGCGAGCACGTCGAGCTTGTGGTCCTTCTTGGCCCATTCGATCGCGGCGCCGACGTTCTCCTGGTCGTGGTACTTGCCGGTCCACAGCGGCATCTCCTCGGCCAGCTCGTCGATCACCTTCTTCACGTCCGGCGGCAGCGCGTCCCAGCGCTTGCTGTCCATCACCGCGGCAAAGGTCACCACCACGGTGGGGTAGTCGGTGACGTACTTCAGCTGCTCGGCCAGGCGGAAGTCCTTCAGCACCTCGCGCGAGGTCATGGTGCCGTCGATCACGCGGGTCTGCACCGCCTGCGGCACCTCGGGCATCGGCATGCCCACCGGCGCCGCACCCAGCGCCTTGAGCACGGGCACGCCGGTGCCGGCAGCGCGCAGCTTCATGCCGCTGAGTTCGGCCAGGTTGCGCACCGGGTTGCGCGACTGGATGTAACCGGGCTCGGTGGTGAACATCGCGATGAGCTTGAAGCCGTCGTATTCCTTGGGCTTGAACTCCTTGGTCACGGCCCACAAGGTCTGGCTGGCGACGGTGGCGTTGGGAAAGTCCAGCGGCATCGACAGGCCGGCGGTCAGTGGGAAGCGCCCGGGGTCGTAGGACGGGGCACCCAGGCCGATGTCGGCCACGCCCTTGGTGACGCCGTCGTACATGTCGCGTGCACCCAGCAAGGTGCCACCCGGGTAGGTGCGCACCTCCACCTTGCCGTTGGTGCGCTTCTTGAGCTGTTCGGCCCAGTGCGCCATCTGCTTGCCCGGGAAGGTGCCGGCCGGCGCGAAGAAGGCGTAGCTCAATGTGACGTCGGCCGCCTGCGCCGGGGCCGCTGCGGCCAGCGCCAGACTCAGGGCCGCCAGAGTGTTGCGCAGCAAGGGGAACGAGGCCTTTGGGATCATGGTCTGGACTCCAGTGGACGGGGGAGGAATGCCAGGGCACTGCGGTGGCAGGCCTGACGCGGCTTGAACTTGGTTGCGTTCATGGCGGGTCGATGACCGGAGGCTTGAACTGGCCGGCATGCCTGAGCATGCCGAGCGTGCGTTGCAGCACATCCAGACGATAGGCATCGACGTCGATGCCGCGGTAGTCGTAGAAGCCCTGCCCGCTCTTCAGCCCGTTGCGGCCCTCGGCCATCATCGTGTCGACGATGGCCGGTGCGGTGTAGCGCTCGGCGCTCAACGTGCGGCTGAGGTAGCGGCTGGCGTGGTACAGGATGTCGTTGCCGCCGAAGTCGATGAACTCGACCACGCCCATCGCCGCGAAGCGCAGGCCCAGGCCGTAGCGCGTG
Source organism: Pseudomonadota bacterium (assembly GCA_018261815.1). GTDB lineage: Bacteria > Pseudomonadota > Gammaproteobacteria > Burkholderiales > Burkholderiaceae_C > Rubrivivax. Next base: position 1,169 of record JAGTRL010000103.1, on the reverse strand, counting down.
GCCTTGTCGATGTCTTCGGCCGTGGCCACGCCTTCTTCGACCATGCGCGCCGCCTCGTTCATGATCAGCGCCTGCAGGCGCGGCACGATGTAGCCGGGCGCCGGGCCGCATTCGACGGTCTGCTTGCCGATGCCTTGCAGCAGTGTGCTCAGGCGCTGGCGCACGGCGGCAGACGTGCCTTCGTGCGAGCTCAGTTCGACCAGCGGAATGACGTAGGCCGGGTTCAGCCAGTGCGCATTGATCAAGCGCTGCGGGTGCGTGACCAGCGGCACGAGATCGGTGACCAGGATGGTCGAGGTGGTGGAGGCGATGATCGCGTCGGCCGGCGCCGCGGCGCACACACGCGCCAGTGCCTCGCGCTTGGCGTCCAGCGTTTCGGGCACGCCTTCGAAGATGACCGTGGCCGCGGCCAGCGCGGCATCGGCCTCGTCGTCAGGCACGAGGCGAATGCGTGCGGCGATGCGCTCCACCGCATCGGCCGGCACTGCGCCCAGTTGCGCCAGCAACTGCAGGCTGCTGCGCACTTCAGCCAAGGCTTCGGCCGACAGCCGGGCCCAGCCATCGGCGCTGCGCGCTTTCAGGTCGATGAGCGTCACGGGCATACCCGCGTAGGCGAAAGCAATGGCCATGCCCCGGCCCATGCGGCCGGCACCGACGCAGGCGATGCGCTCCGTCATGCAGCGGCTCCCGTGCGCAGCAGTGTCTGCAGCTGCGCACGGCTCAAGGGGGCCAGACCCAGCGCGTCCAGCGTGCGCGTGCCCTTGTGCAGATCGCGGCCGAGGATGGCGCCGGCCAGCACCAGCAAGCCGTGCGCCACCGGCGCATCGACGCCGGCATGACGCGCCACCGACGCCAGGAAGGCCAGGCCGAGCGCCGTGTCCTCGAGCATGTAGCGGTGCGTGTGCAGGTCGATGCGCTCGCGCCAGTCGCCGGAATCGGTGAGCTTCTTGTGCGCGTCGCCGTACATCCAGCGGTCGTTGTCGTAGTGGTCGGCCAGTGGGAAATGCGGTGCGCCGTAGCCCAGCGCCTCGCGGATGGCCATGCGCTCGGCCTGGCCTTCCTGGCGTCGGTGGCGCGTCATGCCGGCGTCGATGCGCCGGTGGCGCACGGCTTGCGGGTGCTGGCCGGCGCCATCCTCGGCCGCGATCTGCACAAGGGCACGCGCACGC
>JAGTRL010000102.1 GCA_018261815.1 Pseudomonadota bacterium | reverse complement strand
AGGCCGGCAAGACGGCATGCCCTGAGTGTTCGTTGACGAACCCAAGCGCACCCGCGGGCTCGAAAGTAAACCGGTGAACATCGAATGTTGGGGTCGGGATGTTCGTAGCCCGCGGGTGCAAGTCCCACGCTCGCCGGCAGATACCTGCCGGTCGTGTTCAGTGTCACTGAGCGCAGGACCAAACTTAAAATGCTGACGCGCGTTAGCCGGCACCGCGCGAGGGTTACCCACCGCGGCGCCCGCCCTTGCCTCATGGGGGGCAGCGAGCGCCGCCGTGGATAACCCGGACACATCGATCCAACTCATACGGAGTCTCTATATTGGGTCGGGAGTTCCAGTTCGCAGGCCAACAGAGCCGGTGAGGTCGCCCAAACATGATGGCGCCGCGGGAAGGTCAGCAGTACCTCGCATAGCTGCCGCTCGGGCCAGCGCCGGTGGTCGAAGCGAACGACGGCTTGCTGGCGCTCACCGTGAGTACGCCCTCGGACTGCGACCGGCTCCTCACGCTGCGTTGCTGTCCCACAGCTTTTCGGGCCGAACCCCTGCAAGGCGCCAATTTCCGCCACCGAGCTTCTATGCGGTGAACCCGCAATCGGCATGAAGGCGCTTCAGGCCTCTCCCGCGGCCGTGAGCAGAAAGTGCCCGCGGGCCACCGCGATCGGCAGTTCCGGGCCCTTCTGCCAGCAACGTACCTGCACCAGCGCCACGCGCGATCCCACGCGTACCACTTCGCAGGCGGCGAAGCTTTCCACCGGCCGGCCGCTGCGCAGGTAGTCGATTGAAAAGTCGATGCTTTTTGGGAACTTGGCCCCGCGCAGCGTGCGGATCAGGTGCAGCGTGGCCGCCGTCTCCGAGAAGCCGGCGATCACGCCGCCGTGCAGCGCAGGCAGGTGCGGGTTGCCGATCAGCATTTCCCGGTAGGGCAGTCGGAACAGCTGTGGTTCGGCATCGCTGGCGGCGCGGATACCCAGGTACTCGACATAGGGGATCGTCACGCCGGCCAGCACCGGCTCGCTGCCCATGGGTACTTGCCAGGCATTGTCGTCGCTGTCGGCGCGTGGTGCCGATTCGGCCGCTGCGCCGGCCGCCGGGCGCTTGCCGCCGGGCGTGGACAGCATGAAGGAGGCTTGCGCCACGGCAATCGGCTGCTCGCGATCGGCCTGGTAGACCTCGCCGCGCACGAAGGCCACGTTGCGCGTCAGGCGGAAGCAGTGCGCGTCGCAGTGCACATCGGCTTCGGGGCCGGCCGCTCGCAGATAGTCCATGCGCAGATCCAGCGTGGCGTAGGGCGCACGCTCCTTGAGCGCTGCGCCCACCGCCAGGCCGCAGGCCGAATCGGCCAGCACCGTCAGGGCGCCCGGATGCAACTGGGCGCGCAGCGGGTCACCCACCCATTCGGGGCGGGCCGGTAGCGTCATCGAGCCGCGCGACGGCGACACCGCGGTGATGCGTGCACCGATTTCGCGCATGTGCGGCGTGCGCGAGACAAATTTGCGGTTCAGGTCTTCGAGGATCGCGTTCATGGACAAGATGGTATCGACCCGCGAAACTTGACCTGCGTCAGTGTCCGCAGCGGTTGCCGGCCGCACAGTGGCGGCCGACCGCGAAGCCATTCGAACGTCCTCATGACGACCCCTACCCCCGACCCGCTGCAGGTGCTGCGCGAAATGCGCAGCCGCGCCGTGCTCGGCGGCGGGACGCAGCGCATCGAGCAGCAGCATGCGCGCGGCAAGCTCACCGCGCGCGAGCGGCTGGCGCTGCTGCTCGACGAAGGCTCGTTCCAGGAGTTCGGCGCGCTGGCCACGCATCAGGTCAGCCAGTTCGGGCTGGACAAGCAGCGCTTTCCGGGCGACGGCATCGTCACCGGCTTCGGCAAGATCAGCGGCCGGCGCGTGGCCGTGTTCGCGCAGGACTTCACCGTGCTCGGCGGCTCCTTTTCCGAGGTGCAGGCGCACAAGATCAGCCGCATCCAGGACCTGGCCCTCGACAGCGGCATCCCGCTGATCGGGCTGAACGATTCTGGCGGCGCGCGCATCCAGGAAGGCGTGCGCAGCCTGGCGGCCTATGGCGAGGTGTTCGTGCGCAACGTCATGGCCTCGGGCGTGATCCCGCAGATCTCGTTGATCCTCGGCCCCTGCGCCGGCGGCGCGGTGTATTCGCCGGCGCTCACCGACTTCATCATCATGGCCGGCGACAGCTGCATGTTCCTGACCGGGCCCGATGTCATCCAGGCCGTCACCGGCGAGCAGGTCAGCGCGCAGGAGCTCGGTGGGCCGGAGGTGCACACCGGGCGCAGCGGCGTGGCCCACCTTTCGGCGGCGACCGAAGGCGCGGCGCTGACGCTGGCGAAGCAGTTGCTGGCCTACCTGCCGCAGAACAACAACGAAGACCCGCCGCAGGTGCGCCCCGAAGACCCGGCCACGCGCATGGACGAGGCACTGAACACGCTGATCCCGGCCGACGAGAGCCAGCCCTACGACATGCGCGATGCCATCGACGCGATCTTCGACCGCGACAGCTTCCTTGAGCTGCAGCCGCAGTTCGCGCCGAACGCGCTGATCGGCTTCGCGCGGCTGGACGGCCATTCGGTGGGCATCGTCGCCAACCAGCCCGCCTGCATGTCGGGCGTACTGAACATCGATGCCAGCGACAAGATCGCGCGCTTCATCCGCATCTGCGATGCCTTCAACGTGCCGCTGCTCACCTTCGTCGACTGCCCCGGCTTCCTGCCCGGCACCGACCAGGAATACGGCGGCGTCATCCGCCACGGCGCGAAGATCATCTACGCCTATTGCGAGGCGACGGTGCCCAAGGTGTCGATCGTCACGCGCAAGGCCATGGGCGGCGCCTACGTGGCCATGGGCTCCAAGCAGATGCGCACCGACCTGGCCTTTGCCTGGCCGACCGCGCAGATCGCGGTGATGGGCGCGGCCCCGGCGGTGCGCGTGCTCTACCGCGACCAGGTGCGCACCGCCGCCGACCCGGCACAGCGCGAAGCCGAGCTGGTGGCCGAATACCGCGAGCAATTCTTCAACCCCTACCGCGCCGCCGACGTCGGCCAGATCGACGAAGTCATCGAGCCCTGCGAGACGCGGCCACGGCTGGTGCGTGCGCTGGAGATCCTGCGCACCAAGGTGCAGCAGAACCCGCCCAAGAAGCACGGGCTGTCGCCCACTTGATCAACATGGACAACTTGGGCTGGGGCCTGCAGATCACCGCACTGGGCATGGGCCTGGTGTTCGGCCTGCTGGCGTTGCTGTGGGGGTTGCTGACGCTGGTGCAGCGGTGGGACCGCCCGGCCGTGGCCGCGTCGCGGGTCGAGGCCGCGCCCGCGGCGGAAGAGGGGATGGACCCTGCGCTGGTGGCCGCGATCGTGACTGCGGCGCTGGCGCATCGCGCGCACCGCCGCCGCGAGGCGGCTCCGGCGATGCGCAGCCATTGGCCGGGCAGCCAGTTGTATGCGTCGCGCTGGGTGGCGGCCGGCCGCGCGCGGCAGAACCAGAGCTGGCAACGGCGGGGGCGCGGATGAGACGCTACACGCTGGGCATCGGCGGACGCGAGTTCTTGGTCGACGTGCAGGAACTCGATGCCGACCGCTTCGAGGTGGCGGTCGGCGACGAGCGCTTCGAGGTCACGCTCCGCGGCGACGAGGATCTGCCCGAGGCGCAGATCGTGCCGGCGCTGCCTTCTGCTGCGGGCGCTGCGGACACGTCACGGCCTTCAGCCCCGGTGCGTGCCGTTGCGGCGGCTCCACGGGTGGCGCGAACCGGCGCCGCGGGCGCCAGTTCGTCGGCCCTGGCGGCGCCGATGCCGGGGGTGATCCTCGAACTGCACGTCAAGGCCGGCGACCGGGTCGAGCGCGGCCAGGCGGTGGCCGTGCTCGACGCGATGAAGATGCACAACCTGATCGGCGCGCCGCGTGCGGGTGTCATTGCTGAAGTCTGCGTCGCCGCCGGCCAGGCGGTGGGTCACGGCGACACGATCGTGCGCTTCGGCGACTGACACCATGGCCGGGTCCGACACCCTCGGCCTGCTGATGCAGGGCCTGAACCATGTGACGCTGCAGTCGCTGGTGATGATCGGCGTGGCCTGCGTGCTGCTGTACCTGGGCATCGTGCGCAAGTACGAGCCGCTGCTGCTGCTGCCCATCGGCGCCGGCTGCCTGCTGGCCAACCTGCCGCTGTCGCCGCTGCTGGCCGAGGACGGCATGCTGCGCGTGCTCTACGACATGGGCATCCGCAACGAGCTGTTCCCGCTGCTGATCTTCATCGGCATCGGCGCGCTCACCGACTTCGGCCCGCTGCTGGAGAACCCGCGCCTGGTGCTGCTGGGCGCGGCCGGGCAGTTCGGCATCTTCCTGACGCTGTTGCTGGCATTGCTGCTGGGCTTCAGCCGGCCCGAGGCGGCGTCGATCGGCATCATTGGCGCCATCGACGGGCCCACCTCGATTTACGTCAGCGGGTTGCTCGCGCCGCACCTGCTGGGGCCGATCACCGTGGCCGCGTACAGCTACATGAGCCTGGTGCCGATCATCCTGCCGCCGATCATGAAGCTGCTGACCACGCAGGCCGAGCGGCGCATCCGCATGCCCTACAGCCAGCGCCAGATCAGCCGGCGCACGCGCATCCTGTTCCCCATCGTCGTCACCGTGCTCGTGGGCACGCTGGTGCCTTTTGCCACGCCACTGATCGGCATGCTGATGCTCGGCAACCTGATGAAGGAATCAGGCGTGGTCGAGCGGCTGACCCAGGCCTCGTCCAACGAGATCGCCAACACGGTGACGCTGTTCCTGGGCCTGGCCATCGGCAGCACCATGGTCGGCAGTGAGTTCCTCAAGCCCAGCACGCTGGCCATCCTGGTGCTGGGCATCGTAGCCTTCGCGGTGGACGGCATCGCTGGTGTGCTCTTTGCCAAGCTGCTCAACCGCTTCAGCGGTGGCCAGCTCAACCCGCTGATCGGCGCGGCGGGCTTGAGCGCCTTCCCGATGGCCGCGCGCGTGGTGCAGCGCGTGGCGCACGAAGAGGACTTCGAGAACTTCCTGCTGATGCACGCCATGGGCGCCAATGCCGCCGGCCAGGTGGCTAGCGTGGTGGCCGGCGGCGTGCTGCTGGCGCTGATGGGCGCGGGGTGATTCGCGCTGCGTTCGACGGGAGCAAACTTTTCAGGCGGCTACCAGCGCACTGCTGCCGGCAACCCTCGCGTCGGCAGCGGCTGCAATGCGGCGGGGGCCGCCGTTCGTGGTTGCCCTGCCAATTTCTGCTTGCTACCGTGCCTGAGTAAAACTGAAACGCGACGGACTTGGTGCATGTCGCCCGACATTCAGGTTCGGCATCGCAGATCTTGTCCTCGGAGGTGGCAAGCGATGAACGCAAGAACTCCAGTTTCTGACACGTGGGAAAGCGGCAACCCGTATGAGCAGTACATCGGCCGCTGGAGTCGCAAGATCGCGCCGCTCTTCCTGGCGTGGCTAGATCAGCCCTCCGGCAAGCGGTGGTTGGATGTCGGCTGCGGCACGGGTGCGCTGTCCGCTGCAATCCTTGATCAGTGCACTCCGAGCAGTGTGGTCGGAGTAGAACCCTCGGAGGGATTCCTCAAGCTGGCGGTTCAGAACCTCGCTGGCAAAGCGCGCTTCCTTGCTGGGAATGCAGCCGCGCTCCCGCTCGACGATGGTGCGTGCGACGTCGTCGTCTCGGGACTTGTACTCAACTTCATTCCCGACTTGCGGGACGCCCTCGCGGAGATGAAGCGGGTCACTGCCGCCGGCGGGACCATCGCCGCCTACGTCTGGGACTACGCTGATGAAATGGAGGTCATCAAGTACTTCTGGGATGCAGCGGCTTCACTGGATACCGCGGCTGCTCATCTCCACGAGGGAGTCCGTTTTCCGGTGTGCAGACCATGCGCTCTGAAAGCGGCATTCGAGGAGGCTGGCCTCATCGAGGTCGAGACCAGCCCACTCGATCTGAAAGCGGAATTCGTCGACTTCGAAGACTACTGGCGCCCGTTTCTTGGCGGGCAAGGGCCCGCACCCGCATATGCAATGTCGCTTTCGCAAGAACAACGTTCTGCGCTGAGGTCGAAGCTGGAGTCGGCATTGCCGTTCGCCGCCAGCGGGGCCATCTCGCTCAGGGCGAGGGCTTGGGCCGTTCGCGGGGTGACGCGCAGCGATACCTGACTCATCGCTCGAGCGAGCCGCCACCGACTGGCCGGTCCGGGCGGTTGACAAAGTGCCGCGTGCGGCCGGCCGGCTCCGGCCGCTCAGCTCAAACTACAAGGGCTTCCGCGCTTGTCAAGCGAAACCAGATTCCAGGCGAAACCGCGTGAGACCGACGAGACGCGCTCAGTCGCTGTCCAGCTCTGAGGCGACGATGCCCAGCACGCGCGGTGCGAAGCCCAGGCCCAGGTGGGTTTCGGACACCTCGATGTGTCTGACCTGCGGCGACCAGTGGTCGATACAGGCTTGCCAGGCGACCACGCCGTCACGCTTGGAATACACCGCCGTCACCGGCACCCGCAGCGGCGTGGTGAAGCGCTCGGCCACCTCGCGTTCCAACTGCGCCAGGTCGTGGCCGCGAGCGCGGTACCAAGGTGCCACCGTGGTGAAGCGCGGGCCGCCGATGACCGGGCTGCCCAGCGTGACCACCTTGCGCACACATGCCGGCTGGTCGCGTGCCAACTCGCGCGCCAGGTAGCCGCCCAGGCTCCAGCCGAGCAGGTCCACCGGGCCGCCGCCGCGCTGTACCAGCCGGTCCAGACGATCGGGCAGGGCGGCCAGCAGTGTCGGCACGTCGCCGCTGTTGGTGCCCAGACCCCAATCGTGCACCTGGTGGCCAACGCGACGCAGGTAGCCGGCCAGCAGGGCCATCGAACGCGGGCCGGCGCCAAAGCCGGGCAGGAGCAGCAGCGTGCGTTGCGTCGGCGCCTGGCCGCGCAGCAGCGACAGCCACTGCGGCGCCCAGCGCAGCGTATCCAGCGGCAGCCGCAGCTCCTGCAGGGCAACGCGCGCGCCCGGCGCGACGATGGATTCCTGTGCGCCGGGGCGGCGGATGCGCGTCCGCCGGGTGGGGTGGGAGCTGCGGGTCGCCCTCACCATGCCGCCTGCATCAGGCCGCGCTCGGCGTCCAGCCAGTGCCGCACCGGTTGCGGCAGCTCCGGTGCGAACACAGGCTGGCCCAGCGCGGCGTAGGACTCGCTGTTGGCCACCAGGCCGCTGCGCGCCAAGGCAGCGCCCTTCATGTAGCCGGCGGCGCAGACCTGCTCGCCGTCCAGGAACTCGAAGCGCATGTAGTTCCAGCGCTCGTCGCAGGCATCGAGGCGGAAGCGCAGCGTGTAGCGCTGCAGCGGTTTCAGGCCGTGGCGGTAGGTGATGAAGGAGCCGCCGGCCATCGGGCGCCAGCCCTTCTTCAGCATCACCGCGGCAAACCCGATGCGAACGAAATACTCCACCAGCATCAGATCGATCACCGTCAGGTAGCGGCCGGTTTTCATGTGCCCGTTGACGTCGATGTCGTTGGGCAGGACGCACAGGCTGCGCCGCAAGGTCTGACCCGGTTGCAGCCGCGGCAGCCGGCGCGAGCGCAGCACGGTCCAGAGCAGGCGCAGGTAGAGGTTCATGAGGCGACTAGAATTGGTTCGATGTTGAACAGTATAGTTCAAACCTGAACTTGTTGCATGGCCCGCACCCAGGATCCCCGCCATGCGTCTTCCGCCGTGGCCACCCAGTCGTGGCTGTCGGTGGTGCGCGCCTACAACCTGTGCGACGCGGTGATGGCGCAGCGCCTGGCCGCCATCGGCCTGCGCGTGGGCGAGCACGAGGTGCTGCTCAACCTGCTGCGCGCACCGGGCATCACGCAGCAGCAGTTGGCGCAGCGCTGCTTCGTCGCCAAGAGCGGCGCGAGCATGCTGGTTACGCGCATGGAGCAATCCGGCTGGGTGCATCGGCAGGCCGATGCAGGGGACGCGCGGGTGCGGCGGCTGTTCCTCACTCCGGACGGCGAGGCCCTGGCCACGCAGGGCGAGGCGATCCAGAGCGAGGTGATCGCCACCATGGTCAGCAGCTGCTCGGCCGCCGAGATGAAGGCCGTCACCGAGGTGATGCGGCGCGCGACCGTCGCGCTGGAAGCGCTGCTGGATCAGGGTGCCGCCTGAGCGGGTGGCGCGCCGACAATGGCCGGTGTCGAGAAAGGACACCCCGATGAACTCACCCTTCGCTGAACGGCCCAACCTGTGTGGCCCGTACCGCAAGCCGCGGCAGATGCTGGCCGAGCAGGTCTACGACAGCCACAAGTCGATCCACGACGACGACACCGCGGCCTCGTTGGGGCTGCGCGCCGGGCCGATCGAAGGGCCGACGCACTTCAGTCAGTTCGACCCGCTGCTGTTTCAGCTGTTCGGCCAGGCCTGGTTCGAGACCGGCTGCATCAGCACGCACTACCAGAACATGGTGGTCGAAGGCGAGGAGGTGCGTGCCTTCGTGGAGTGGCCGGCGCCGGGTGAGAGCGCCACCCGTATCTGGGCCGAAAAGCGCGACGGCACGCCGGTGCTGACCGGCACCGCCTCGGTGGGCGCAATGTCCCCGGCGCAGGCAGCGGCCAGCGAGATCGGCCAACGCCTGGCCAGGCTGCGCCCGCCGGAGCAACTGGTCATCAATCGCGAGTTGCGCGTCGGCCAGCAGGGCGCCGGCAATCCGGAGCGGGTACACATGGGCTTCGCGCAGCACATGGGCGCGCACTACCCGTTCACGCTGGCCGATAAGCTGGCGGTCATCACCGAGCCCTGCGCCTGGTACACGCCCGAGGGCGGGCCCTCGTCGCCATGGCGCCGCGCGATCATTCCGATGGAGATGATCAGCGTACTGCTGGGCAGCAGCATGTACCTGGCGGGATTTCGCGGCAAAGGGCCGGCGGTGGGGCTCTTTGCCGGGCAGGAGATCCGCCTGATCCAGGGGCCGCTGTTCGTGGACCACCCTTACGAACTCGAACGCGAGATCATCGCGCTGAGCGAAAGCGCACGCACCGAGTCGGTCTGGGTGCGCACCCGCATCTTCGATGGGCAGACGAGCGCGCTGGTGGGCGAGATGATCCTCAACAGCGCCACGCTGAAAGCGTCGTACTCAGCCTACGACAGCGAAGCCAAGGCGCTGGGCCGCGCGGTCCGAGGCCCGAGCGGCACGCCGGCCGCTGCCGCGCCGATCTTGCCGCGGCGATGGTGATGTCGCCAGCGCGGTTTTTGGGGTTGTAGGCGCCGTTCGCGAGTGACAGAATCCCGTCCCCATCTTGGCGGAGAGTTCCGTCTATCAGCCCACGGCCTGCGCCGCGCGGTTCCATCTCGTTGCAGGGGAAGGAGACGTCATGCAGTGGCAATGCTCCCGAGTTACCCCCTCGGTATCGGCAAGCAGGGTCTGATCATGTTCCGCCGCAAGATCGATCCGCGGGTCAGCCGACTGCAGGGGCCGCCCGATCCGATGCGCCTGATACGGGTGGACATCGACCTGAGCGACCTGGTGGCCGAGGCCGGCCCGGCACCGCCGGATAGCGGCTGGCTCGAGTCCTCGCGCGACCTGCAGCGCGGGATGCGCCTGCGCGAGATGCCCATGGATTCGCTGCCGGCCGAATTGATCGACGCCCTGCTCAAACGCCGGCCTTGAGTCGGCGTGCGCTTGGGATATGTCGCCGTGGACCGAAGCACGGCGGTGCATTGCACGCCGCGCCTGAACGCCGGCAGCAGCCCAAACCCCGAGTGGACTGCGGCCCCGAGCGCACGCGCTCGTTCAGCAACTCGATCAAGTCCATGTGGCGCCGGCTGAGGCGGATGCAAACGCAGGCCTTTTTCGCAGCCGGCGAGGGCCCTTCGGCCCACTGCATGAAGTTGCCGTTGCTGTGCGACGGCACGCCGGCGATGCCGTAGTGCTTGATGTGCCGCGGGGCCTCGGCGAGCAGAGCCTCCGGGGCGGGAGGCTTCGTTGCCAGACCATGAAACAGCTGCCCGACGAGGCGTCGACGCGCGTCAGTCGGCCGCACTGGCCGCTCGGGCCAGGCTGGCGGCCTGCGCCGCCTTCAGGCCGTCCACCACCTGCGCCTGCTGTTGCCGCGCCTGCGTCGCCTGCTCGGCCTGCATAGCGCCCACGACCGCGGCGCCGCCGGCCACCTCTGCGCCGCAGCCGGCCAGGGCCAGCAGCGCTGTGACAGTGGCCAGAACGGAGGCGAACCTGTGAGGGCGGGAGCGAGTGTCGTCGGTCATGGCTACGGAATGGAGCTCATGAATGGTAGGCGCGGCAGCAGTGCTCAGGGCGGCCATTTTTCTCGCTGGCCGCGGTGTACAGGCATATGCAGCTTGGCATGGCGGCGATCGAAGGCGGCGGGCGGAACTCAACGCGCCTCCTTGTGGCCCGCTGCCCTTCGGATGCAGGTTTCGAACTGCCGGGCGCAGGTGATGCGCACCGAACTCCCAATTCGGTGCACGGCAGAAGCTGCCCGCGCCGGCGCTTCATCCGGAACCGCCAGAATCCACGTCTGGCTCGGTAGGTGGGCATAGGTCAATGGACGGTATGGGCTTGACGATCGTCTTCGAACTGAATTGGCATTGCCGTGACCGGTGTGCCCGTAGATTCGACGGTCGTTCACGGCGCAGGGTGATGCCGCCAGGGGCCAACGGCAGCGACCGAGCAACGCCGGCGGAGAAGGTTTGGATTCGATAGTCTCCAGCGCAGCATCAACGCCGCCACCTGAGCCGGATTCGGCGGGATTTGCGCCAAGTCGGATGCGGCCGGACCAACGAATGGCCGGCGAGCGCAGGCGGCTGACGCTCGCAGTCCTGCTTTCCCTTCTGCTGCACATGCTGTTGTTGGGCCTGACCTTCGGCGGCCAGGGACTTGGGCTTCCGGGCTTCGGCTTGCCTTGGCGCGAGCGTCGCGTCGAGGTGCCCGACTTGCGCTACGTTCTCCTGCCTGCGCCGAGCACGGCCCCGGCGCAGGCGGATGCACAGCTCAGGGAGTCGGCGCGACGTGCACCGGTCGAGCCGCCTGCGTCAGGGACGTCAGCCCTCACGCTTACGGAGGCTCCTGTGCCCGCCCAGCCCCCGGCTGCCAAGGCGATGGCGCCGAAGTCCATGGCGACGGCGCGGGCCAAACCGGCACCGAAGGCCAAGCCACGGCCAGACATCGCCGCCGGCGCAGCTGCGAAGGCCCCTTCGCGAACCAAGGCCACCCGGGGTGCGGCGACCCTTCCGAGCGCTGCCCCTGCAGTGGTTGCCTTGGAGCAGCCTGAACAGGCGACGCTGGCTGTTCCCGTCGCCCGATCCATGCCATCGCCCGTGGTCAGCGAAGCGCCAGGTGCCTCGAGTCCAAGGGCCGCAAGGCCGTCGTCCGACGATGCAAACGATGCCCCGCTGGAGCAGCGCGCCCCTGACGCGCATTTGCGAGCCCCTGAGGTTGGCGCATTCGATCGTTCGCAGGGGGCGTCGGAACGGCAAACAGCGCAGTTGGAGGCGGCAAGCGCCCAGACCGGACGGCAGGAGTCGGAGCGTCAGGAAACGGCGCGGAGGGTGGCGGCGCAGCAAGAGGCAGAGCGGGAGGAGGCCGCCCGCCAGGAGGTACAGCGACTGGAAAGGGCGCGGCTGGAAGCCGAACACCAGGAGGCCGCTCGGCTGGCCGCGGCTCGGCAAGAGTCCGCGCAGCAGGAAGCTCAGCGGATCGAGGCGGCGCGGCTGGAAGCTCAGCGGCTTGAAGCGGCACGAACGGAAACCGAACGACAGGAAGCCCAGCGGATCGACGTGGCGCGGCTGGAGGCAGAGCGCCGGGACGCCGCGCGGCAGGCGGCGGCCCGCCAAGTGGCCGCACAGCAGGAAGCTCAGCGGATCGAGGCGGCGCGGCTGGAAGCTCAGCGGCTTGAAGCGGCACGAGTGGAAACCGAACGACAGGAAGCCCAGCGGATCGAAGTGGCGCGGCTGGAGGCAGAGCGCCGGGACGCCGCGCAGCAGGCGGCGGCCCGCCAAGAGGCCGTACAGCAGGAAGCTCAGCGGATCGAGGCGGCACGGTTGGAAGCTCAGCGGCGTGAAGCGGCACGAATGGAAACCGAACGACAGGAAGCTCAGCGGATCGAAGCGGCGCGGGTGGAGGCTGAGCGCCAGGCTGCCGCGCGCCTGGAGGCAGCTCGACAAGAGGCCGAACGACAGGAAGCCCAGCGGATCGAAGTGGCGCGGCTGGAGGCCGAGCGCCGGGACGCCGCGCGGCAGGCTGCAGCCCGTCAGGAGGCCGCCCGGATCGAGGCCGCGCAAGCGGAGGACGCTAGACGTGAAGCTGTTCGTCGTGCGATCGGACGACAGTTGGACGAGGAAGCCGCACGGCGTGATGCGGCCTCGACTACAGCCGGAATGCCCTCCAGGCTGCCACCTTCGTCCAGCACAGCGCGTCGAGGCCGGCTGTTCGGGCGCACCGATTCCAACGCCGAACTGGTTCTGTACGCAGAAGCCTGGGCCCGCAAGCTCCAGCTGAACATGACCTTCGACATGATCCGCGAATTGTCGAAGCGGCCTCACACCCAGCCTGTGGTGACCGTGGCGATTCGAAGCGACGGATCCGTGGAGTCCGTGACATTCGTGCTGTCGAGTGGCGTGGCGGAAATCGACGAAGCGATACGCCGCATCGTGCAAAGCCAGTTGCCCTATCAGGCGTTCCCGCCGGCACTGGCCCGTGAGTTCGACGTGATTGAAATCCGCCGGACCTGGCATTTCGACATGGCGATCCGGCTGTACTGATCGCGCAGTGACAGTCGCTGCAGCAGATCAGCACGCCCCTCTACGGCTGGGCCAAAAAGTCAGAGCTCGCTCGCTGGCGGGGCGATGTCCCACTGGTAGCTGCAACCGGCGGCGGTGCGGAACACGTTGCGCGGCCAGCTT
>JAGTRL010000101.1 GCA_018261815.1 Pseudomonadota bacterium | reverse complement strand
TGATGAAGGACGGCGAGGTCGACATGACCACCGGCTGGAACGGCCGCTTCGACGTGGTGGCCAAGGACGGCGGCAAGGTGGCCTACACCTTCAACCAGGGGCTGCTGGACTACGACTGTTATGCCATCCCCAAGGGTGCGCCCAACAAGGACCTGGCGATGAAATTCCTGGCCGAGATCAGCAAGCCGCAGTACCAGGCCGAGTTCACCAAGTACATCACCTACGGGCCCACCAACAAGAAGGCCTATGACCTGGGCACCATCGACGCAGCCTATGCGGCGCGGCTGCCCTCGTTCCCGGCCAATGCGGCCAAGCAGCTGCCGATCAACCTGGACTGGTACGCCAAGCACGAAGCGCAGGCCGCGGCCGCCTACCAGAACATGCTCACCGAATGACGCTGCGGCAGCGCGCGGCGGTGCCGATCACGCTGCGCGGCCTGCGCAAGCGCTACGGCGAAGTCCGGGCGCTGGACGATGTCGACCTGGACGTGCGCAGCGGCGAGTTCCTGACGCTGCTGGGCCCGTCGGGCTCGGGCAAGACCACGCTGCTGATGGTGCTGGCCGGCTTCATCCGGCCCGACCAGGGGAGGCTGCTGTTCGGCGACGACGAGGTCACCCGCCTGCCGCCGCACCAGCGCGACATCGGCATGGTGTTCCAGAACTACGCGCTGTTCCCGCATATGGACGTGGCGGCCAACATCGCCTACCCGCTGAAGCTGCGCGGCATCGGCGGTGCCGAACAGCAGCGCCGTGTCGAGGCCGCGCTGCAGACGGTACAGCTGGCCGGCTACGGCGCGCGCCGCATCGACCAGCTGTCCGGCGGGCAGCGCCAGCGCGTGGCGTTGGCCCGCGCCATCGTCTTCGAGCCGCGCATCGTGCTGATGGACGAGCCGCTGTCCGCGCTGGACAAGCAGCTGCGCGAGCGCATGCAGATCGAGCTGCGGCAGTTGCACGAGCAGCTGGGCACCACCACGATCTATGTGACGCACGACCAGCGCGAGGCGCTGACCATGTCCGACCGCGTGGCCGTCGTCAACGGCGGACGCATCGTGCAGCTGGATACGCCGCGTGCTCTGTACGAGCAGCCGGCGAACCGCTTCGTCGCCGAGTTCATCGGGGAATCGAGCCTGCTGCCGGTGCAGCGGGATGGTGATGTCTGGCGCTGCGCCGGCCAGGCGATCGCCCATTCCGGCGCGGCTCCATCAGGCGCGCGGGCCTGCCTGCTGCTGCGTCCTGAGCGCGTGCGGCTGCTCGGCGCGGAGGGTGGCGAAGGCCTGAACGTGCTGCCGGCGCAGGTGAGCGGCATCGTCTACCAGGGCGACAGCTTCCTGCTGCAGGCGCGCCTGGCCGATGGCCATGCCATCAGCCTGCGCGGCATCGCCGGCGCCGCAGTGCTGGACAGCCTGCCCGCACCCGCCGCCGCGGTGCGCCTGGGCTTCGCGCAGGCCGACACGGTGCTGCTGCCGGACGAGACTTGAGATGCACGACGATGGCCCCAACGCCGCCGGGCTGAAGCGCGACGAGCGGCGCGAGCGTCTGGCGCTGCTGGGCCTGAGCGCGCCGGCGCTGCTGCTGGTGTTCGTGACCATGGTGCTGCCGGTCGGCTGGCTGTTCGCCCTGTCCTTCCTGGCCGATGACGCTACCTTCAGCCTGGAGCACTACCGCCGCATGCTGGAGCAGCCGTCCTACGGCCGCACCTTTGTCACCACCTTCAAGGTGAGCGTCTTCACCACGGCGCTGTGCATCGGGCTCGGCTACCCGCTGGCCTATGCGCTGTCGCAGATGTCGCGGCGTGCGGCCGGGCTGTGTTTGATCGCCGTTCTGCTGCCCTTCTGGACCTCGCTGCTGGTGCGCACCTACGCCTGGCTGGTGCTGCTGCAGCGCAAGGGGCTGATCAACGAATGGGGCATCGGCTTGGGCTGGTGGGACGAGCCGCTGGCGCTGGTGCACAACCTGACCGGCACGCTCATCGGCATGGTGCACATCATGCTGCCCTTCCTGGTGCTGCCGTTGCTGGCGGCGATGCGCAGCATCGATGCCGACCTGCTGAAGGCCGCGGCCAACCTGGGCGCCAGCCCGGCGCGGGCGTTTCGCACGGTGTTCCTGCCGCTGTCGCTGCCGGGGCTGCTGGCCGGCACGCTGATCGTCTTCATCCTCTGCCTGGGCTTCTACGTCACGCCGGCGGTGCTGGGCGGCGGCAAGGTGATCATGGTGTCCAACCACATCGCCAACGACATCGAGCTGTTCTTCAACTGGGGCGCGGCCAGCGCGCTGGGTGTGGTGTTGCTGGTGCTGACCCTGGCGCTGCTGTGGGCGGCGACAAGGCTGCTGCGGCTGGAGCAGGTGCTCGGGGGCAGCCACCGATGAGTTGGCTCGATCGCGCCGCGTCGGACACGCAGGTCACGCACCGCCAGCGGCTGTGGCTGTACGCGCTGGCGGCGCTGGTGCTGGCCTTCCTGGCGCTGCCGACACTGATCGTCATCCCGATGTCCTTTTCGGGCTCGCAGTACCTGGAGTTCCCACCGCGCGAATGGTCGCTGCGCTGGTATCGCAACTACCTCGGGTCGTCGAGCTGGATGCAGGCCACGGCCACATCTTTCCAGGCGGGTGCGCTGACTATGCTTGTGGCCACGCCGCTGGGCACGTTGGCAGCCTACGGGCTGTTCGCATCGCACTTGCGCGCGGCACGCTGGCTGCACACGCTGATGCTCACGCCGATCATCGTGCCGGTGATCCTGGTGGCCATCGGCGTGTTCTATGTCTACGTGAAGATCAGATTAGTCAACTCGCTGGCCGGCATCGTGCTGGCGCACAGCATGCTGGCGCTGCCGCTGGTCATGCTGGTGGTGGGCTCGGCGCTGAAGAGCTTCGACATGAACCAGGAGATGGTGGCGCGCAGCCTGGGCGCGTCGCGGGCCCGCGCCTTCTGGACGGTGACCTTGCCGCAAATCCGCTTCTCGCTGGTCAGCGCGGCGCTGCTGTCCTTTTTGACCAGCTTCGACGAGGTGATCCTGGCGCTGTTCATCGCCGGCGGCAACAACTCCACGCTGACGCGCAACATGTTCAACGCGCTGCGCGACCAGATCGACCCGACCATCGCCGCCATCTCGACCTTGATGATCGTGGTGACGACGCTGGGGCTGCTGCTGGCGCAGTTCTACGGGCGCAAGCGCGACTGACGCGACCGGCCTAAAGTGCAGGGCCTCGCGGCACCCTTGCACCCCCACCGGAGAAACACCATGCTCATGCCCCGCCAGCCCGTGCCCGCCCTCGAGGTGGCCACGCTCGACCACGGCCCTTTCGCGCTCGCTGCCGATGCGCCGGACAAGTTCAGCCTGGTGGTCTTCTATCGCGGCCTGCACTGCCCGATCTGCCTGAAGTACCTGCTGGAGCTCGGGCGCCTGTTGCCCGAATTCGAGAAGCGTGGCGTCAAGGTGATCGCCCTGTCCAGCGACACGCGCGAGCGCGCGCAGGCCATGGCCGACAAGCTCAAGGCGGCGGCGCTGCGCATCGGCTACGGCTTGCCGCTGGCCGTGGCGCGCGGCTGGGGCCTGTACATCAGCACCTCGCGCGGCACCACCTCGATCGGCATCGAGGAGCCGGCGCTGTTTGCCGAGCCCGCGGTGTACCTGGTGCGGCCCGACGGCACGCTGTACTACGGCGCAGTGCAGACCATGCCGTTTGCACGTCCGCACTTCGACGAGCTGCTCGCCGCCATCGACTTTGCCGCGGCCAAGGACTACCCGGCGCGCGGCGAGTACGCCGGTGCCGTGTGACTACTTCGCCACCGTCGCCGCGGTGATCGCGGCCAGCGCCTTGCGCACGTTCTCGGCCGCCGGGCAGTCGCCGCCGCCGTGGCGGCGCACCATCCACACCGGGTCGTTGTAGCCCAGCCAGACCTGCGCTTGTGCGTCCTGCCACACCAGCGCCTTCATCGGCAGGTCGATGCCCACGGCCTGGGCGCACAGCATTAGCGGCGTGCCGGCCTGCGGGTTGCCGAAGATGAAGACCTCCGTCGGCCGCAGCGTCTGGTTGACGCGCTGCGCGCCGGCCGCATGGTCCACGCGCGCCACCACGGCCAGGTTGCGCTGCTTGACCTGCGCCTCCAGTCGCGATGCGGTCTCGGCCGCGCTGTAGGGGCTTTTCACGGCGACCAGGCCGTTGCCGGGGTCGGCCATGCTGGCGCAACCGGCCAGGGTGGCGGCGGTGATTAGGGCAGCAAGGCTGCGTGTCGGGGTCATGGGTTGGCTCCTGGGTTGTGGGCGGCTCATTTCACCAGCCTTGTCGTCGGGTACGCAGCGTACCAGCCGAACCAGAAGGCACGGTGCGCTGGCAGCCGAGCCAGCGTCTGCCCGGACGGGCCGCGCAGGTTGCCTTCTTCGACGCGCCACATGCCGCCCCAGCTGTCGCGCAGCTGCTCGTCGCCGCTCCATTCGACAAAACGATGCGCGCCCGCTGCGTACACGCGGTTGGCGCCGCTTGGATCGGTGAGCACCACCAGGCTGCGCGCGCCGACGCGCTCGTGGTGCACCCGGTGCGCCAGCAGGAAGTCGGCCGCGATGGCCAGCGGCTCGCCGGGTGCATCGGCAAAACGCAGCGCCAGCACCTCGGCCTTGTTGGGCAGGCGCGCGTCGAGCCTGGGCACGCCGAACATCAGCTGGTCGGTGGCGAAATAGTCGCGGTAGGCGGCGCCTTCGCGGTAGTCGCGGGCGTGGCCGGTGTCCAGCGACAGCACGGTAGTGTTGGGGTGGCGCTTCTTCCATTCCTTCCAGGTGGTGGTGACCACGTAGAGGGTGCGCAACTCGATGCCCTGGCCGACGAGTGCGCCGACCACCGGCGTGCCGCTGAGCGTGGACCACAGCGACTGGGTCGCCTGGTCGTACATCAGCTTGTTCGACCGGTACAGGAAGCCGCTGGTGCCCAGCTCGTGCTGCACGCCCTGGACTTCCGTGTCGTACAGGATCATCGCGCCGCACAGCGTGCAGTACACGCCGTTCAGCTCGCGCCCGGCGATGCGGTCCTTGACCATCTCGTGCCAGGCCAGGATGCGCTTGGGATAGGCGCGCACGTCGCCGTCGACGGCCACGCCGAAGACGATGTCGTCGCCGCCCAGCCAGCCGGCCTCGGCCGCGCTGATCATCTTCGGGTTCTTCAGTGGCGGGATGCCGTCGCGGTGCACGCCGCCCCAGCGGATCTCGTCCAGCCGGATCGCCGCCCGGGGCTGGTTGTCGAAGTATTCGCGAAAGCGCGGGTCGATGACCTCGTAGATGCGCGCCTTGAACTCGGCGTACTGCGGGTGCGGCACGGGCTCGATCGACCAGGCCCATTGAAAGAGTTCCTGGTAATCGGCCGCCGGCTTGCCGGACTTGCGCGCCAGCAGCGCGATCACGTCGCGCTGGATGAACGAGTCGGGCATGAAGCCGATCGATTCGAGCAGCATCGCCGCGTAGCCATCGCGCCAGCCGGCGTCGATGCGCGCCAGCGCTGCGCGAGCCCGCGTGCCGGGCACGTCGAGCAGGGCCAGAAAGTCGGCCAGCGGCAGCATCGCCGGGTCCGGCTTGCCTGCAGGTGTAGCAGCCCCTGCGCCATGGCCCACCGCGGAAGTTGCTGCGCCGCCTGGCAGCACCAGACACAGCAGGCAAGCCAGCGTCACAGTTGGAAGTGCGTTGTGGCGACGTATGGGCATGGTGGCTTCCCGGCGGCGAGCGCAGCGCTCAAGCCGCGCGCTCTCCAGCCGCAGCCGGTGCATCGGCGCCTGCCAGCGGCAACCATAGCGCCAGGCGCGTGCCGCCCTGCGGCGCCGGCAGCGTACGCAGCGCACCTCCATGCAGCGCGGCGATGCGCTGCACGATCGCCAGGCCCAGCCCGCCGATGCCGCCGCCGGGGCGCTTCAGCGGCGCATCGCGCAGGTTGATGCCGGCATCGAGCCGGCGCGACAGCTCCGCCGGCAGGCCGGGGCCACGGTCTTCGACCAGCACCTGGGCCTCGCGGCCCACGCATTGCAGTTGCACGCGCACCTCGCCCGGTTCGGGTCCGCCGGCATGGCGCACCGAGTTGTCGATCAGATTGGTCAACGCGCGCTCGATGAGCTGCAGGTCGCCATCGCATTCGACGCGGCCGGGCGGCGGCCCGCCCAGCGCCACCGGCGCGTGCAGTTCGAACTTCTGCACCACGTCGGCCACCAGTTCGTCGAGGCGAAAGCGCTCGCGCTGCGGCACCGGCCCGGTGGTCTGCAGCGTGGCCAGCTCGAACAGCTGCTGCGTCAGCCGGCGCACCTTGTCGCTCTGCGCCAGCGCGGCGCGCACATGGCGCGCCTGGCCGGCGTCGTGGGTGGCCAGTGCCTCGAGGTTGCCGTGCAGTGCCGTCAACGGCGTGCGCAGGTCGTGCGCCACGCCTGCCATCACCTCGCGATGCGCACGGTCGTGCTTGGCCTGCTCGGCCAGTTGCTGGCGGATGCGCGCGGCCATGGTCTCGAAGGTGGTGGCAATGGTGTGCACCTCGTCGCCGCGCGGCGCGGGCGTCTCGGCCGTGCTCGCTGCACCTTCGCCGATGTGGAAGTTGTGCATGCGCTGCGCCAGCTCGCGCAGTGGCCGTGTCAGCCGGCGCACGACAAAGGCGCCGAGCAGCAGGGTCAGCGCCAGCGCCAGCGCCGCCACCGCACTGGCCGTCTGCCAGGTGCGCTGCAGGCCCAGCGGCGCAGCCACCTGCTCGCGCGCCTGGCCTTCGAGCACCACGTACAGGTAGCCGGGAGGGCGGGCATCGCCGGGCCGGGGCGGAAACATCGCGGCGCTGAAGATCTTCTCGCCGCGCGGCGACATCGGGTCGGTGCCACGCAGCGGCAGCTTGGCACCGCCGAGAAAGCTGCGCACGGCCTGCAGGTCCACCTGATGGCGGCGCACCATGCCGGGCTCGCCCAGGTAACTGGCCACGCGCCCATCGGCGTCGAGCATGTAGACCTCGATGCCCGGATTGACGGACACCAGCATGCGCATCAGCGCAGCGCGCGCGGCGGCATTGGCGTCGCCACCGGCGGCTCCTGTGGTGGCCTCAGGCCAGTGTTCGACGATGTGCCGCGCCAGGCCGTGCGACAGGCGCTGCAGCGCCTCCTGCTCATGGGCAGCTTCCAGTTGCCGGCCGATGCTGGCGACGACGGCGCCATAGCCCAGCAGCAGCGCCGACAGCGCCAGCGTCAACCGTCGGGCAAAGGACAGCTTCACGGTCGAGCGCCGGTCACACCGGCGGCACCAGCCGCTTCGAAGCGGTAGCCCACGCCCCACACCGTCTGGATCCAGCGCGGCTCCTGCGGGTCGGCCTCGATCTTCTGGCGCAAGCGGTTGATGTGCGAGTTGACGGTGTGCTCGTAGCCTTCGAAGCCGTGGCCCCAGACCTGGTCCAGCAGCTCGGCGCGGCTGAACACCTGCCCCGGGTGCCGCGCCAGGAAGCCCAGCAGATCGCTTTCGCGCAGCGTCAGCGGCGTGTGCGTATCGCCCTGCACGACCTCGCGGCGCTGCGGGTCGAATCGCAGCCTGCCGAAATGCAGCGCGGCGTGCGGCGGCGGCGGCTGTCGTTGTGCGCGGCGCAGCAAGGCGCGCACGCGTGCCACCAGTTCCAGCATCGAAAAGGGCTTGGCCAGGTAGTCGTCGGCGCCGAGTTCCAGCCCGAGCACGCGGTGGGCTTCGGACGAGCGCGCGCTGACGATGATCAACGGCAGCCGGGCATCGCGCTGGCGCAGGTGGCGGCAGATGTCCCAGCCATCGCCGCCGGGCAGCGTCAGGTCGAGCAGCACCAGGTCCCAGGCGCGCCGGTCGATGGCGCGCATCGCACCGGGGCCGTCGGCCTCGCGATGCACGGCAAAGCCCGCCTCGCCCAGGTGCAGTTGCACCATGTCGGCGATGGCAGGGTCGTCCTCGACCAGGAGCAACTGCCCGTTCATCCGGCCTGGGTCGGATGAATCGGGCAGCACCTTACAACGCGGCCGTTGTCCCGGCGTGGCGTCGCCGGCGCGCCGTGAAGCCCAGAGCGGCCAGGCCGACCAGCGTCAGCGCAGTGGTCGCGGGCTCGGGCACGGCTTGGACTGCGAAACTGAAGCGCAGGATCTCGTCTTCGGCACGCAACTGGCTGTTCAGCACATAGCCGGTGGCGGTGGTCAGGCCGTTGAAGCCCGCCAGCTCGGCGAAGTTGAAATCGACCACTGCGTTCTGCGGCGTGCGCAGGTCGTTGTTGCCGCCGACGACGAAGGCCGCGTTGGCCACGTCGAAGGCCTCGGAACCGGCGTCCCAGATCTCGCCGGCCCTGACCGTGATGCTGGCGAGCTGCAGGGCGCCGCCCGCGCCGAAGAGCGCATATTCCATCGGGTCGTCGTTGCCGACGAAGAAGTCGTTGCTCGGCACCACCATCGAGGCAAAGGTGAAGAAGCGGTTGACGGCGGACTCGACGCTGAAGGTGTTCATGAACACACCGCCGGGCTGCAGCGGCGCGGCGGCGACCGTGCCCAGCGTCGCGCCGGGCTCGGCCGCGGCAAAAGCCGGGAACCAGGGCGATGCCGAGCCGCCTTCGGCCACCGAGATGATCGGCGCAGTGGCCACGCTGTTGCGGTTGAAGGCGTCGAAGCTGCCGTTGCCAAAACCGACGTGCATCGGCGCGAAGCTGATGCCGTTGGCCGGCACCAGGCTTTCCACGGTGACCCTGAGCTGCACCGGTGCGGCCTGGGCGCCGAGCGTCGCCAGACCGAGGGACAGGGCGGCGAGCGTGCGCCGGCCGCAGAAGATTCGAGACATGAGCAGGCTCCTGTGGGTTGCTGGGCGCCCGCACGGGGATTCCCGGCGCGCGACAGCCGCATGCTCGCCAGGCCCGCTCACGCCGCCGTCACGCGCTCTTCACGGCGCCGTGACAACTGGCTCGCGCCCAAGGTGGCGGTGCTGGAAACAGCGGGGTCCGGCTCAGGCCGCCGGCAGCGACAGCGTCACCGTGGTGCCCTGGCCGAGCCGGCTGTGCACCGCCACGCCGCCGCCATGGAGCTCGGCGATGCGCTTGACGATCGCCAGCCCCAGGCCCTTGCCGCCCTCGCCGGTGGCCGGTGCCACGTTCTGCCGCGCCTGGTAGAAGCGGTCGAACAGATGAGGCAGCTCGGCCTCGGCGATGCCGGCGCCGGTGTCGGCCACGCTGACGCACACCGTATCGCCATCGCGCAGCACGCTGAGCATGATGCGGCTGCCGGCGGCGCAGAACTTCAACGCGTTGTCCACCAGGTTGGCGATCGCGCGCTCGAACAGTTCGACGTCCAGCGCCGCCACGGTCGACGCGTCGCCCGCCGGCTCCAGCGCCAGCAGCACGCCCTGCGCTGCGGCGCGCGGCTCGAAGCGCAGCGCGATGTCGGCCAGCAGTTCGCCCACGTCCAGCGTCTCGCGGCGCAGTGCGAACTGCGGTTCGTCCAGTTGCGCCAGATCGCCCAGCGATTGCACCAGCCGCGCGGCGTTGCGCGTGTTGCGCAGCGCCACTTCGAGCAGTTGCCGGTCGTCGGCGCGCATCGGGTCGGCACCGAAGCGCGCGTCCAGCGTCTCCAGGCAGGCCGCGGTGGCAGTGAGTGGCGAGCGCAGGTCGTGCGACAGGTTGCTGACCCCTTCGCGGCGGAAGTGGTCCAGCCGGCGCAGCGCCTCCCACTGCCGGCGCAGCGCTTCGAGCATGCCGCGAAAGCCCTGGCTCAGCTGGCCGAACTCGTCATTGGCCGGCATGTCCGGCCAGGCCGCCGCACGGCCACCGGGCGCGCCGGCATCCAGGCCCTCGGCGGTGACCGCGGCCACCGCCTGGCTCAGGCGCCGCAACGGCCGGGTGACCACGCCGACGATCCACAGCGCCAGCATGGTGGTGAGCGCCACGAGGGCCACGATGAAGCCCAGCAGCGGCAGCGCAAAGCTGCTGCGCAGCGCCTCGATGCGGCCTTCGGGCAGGGGCTGCTTGTGGCACACCAGGTACAGGTAGCCGGCAGCCACGTCGTCCTTGTGGATGATCGCGCGACGCAACACCCGTGCGGCGATGACGGCGTCGTCGTCCATGCGTTCGGGGTCGTCGCCCATCACATAAGGCATCGGCTCGGCGCTGGCCGCCTGCAGCACCGGCGGCAGCGCCACCTTGAAGCCGGGCGCCAGCGTGGCGCGGCCACTGCTGGCCAGCACCTGGCCCTGCGCGTCCAGCAGGTACAACTGCGTATCGGGCTCGAACAGCACCAGGCTGCGCAGGAACTCGGTGAACTGCTCCGGATGGCGTTGATGCAAGTCGAGCAAGTCGGGGTGCTCCTTCACCACCCGGCCGAGGAAGGCGCTGGCCCGGTAGTAGCTGCTCTCGTGCTCGAAACGCTGAAACGCCGACAGCACCGCCAGCACCACACCCAGCGCGGTGAGCGCGCCGGTGACGAAGATCGTCAACGCGATCTTGAGCCTGACGGTCATCAGGGGGGGGCGTCGCGCATCTTGTAGCCGGCGCCGCGCACGGTGAGGATCAGCTGCGGGCGCATCGGGTCGGCCTCGAGCTTGTTGCGCAGCCGGTTGATGTGCGTGGTGACGGTGTGCTCGTAGCCGTCGTGGCTGTAGCCCCACACCGCATCGAGCAGCTGGGCGCGCGAGAACACATGGCCCGGGTGCCTGGCAAAGTACAGCAGCAGGTCGAACTCCAGCGCGGTGAAGTCCACCGGCGTGCCGTCATGGCGCACCTGGCGCTTGGCCGGCTCGATCTCCAGGCTGCCGTTGCGCAGCACCCGCGGCTCGGCGCCATCGGGCGCTGCGCGCTGCATCTCGGCGCGGCGCAGCAGCGCCTTCACGCGGGCCAGCAGCTCGGCCAGCGAGAAGGGCTTGGTCAGGTAGTCGTCGGCGCCCAGCTCCAGGCCGAGCACGCGGTCCAGCTCGGTGGACTTGGCGGTGAGCATCAGGATCGGCGTGCCGTGACCACGGGCGCGCAGCGCCTTGCAGACCTCCAGCCCGTCCAGCGCCGGCATCATCAGGTCCAGGATCAGCAGGTCGCTGTGCCGTTCGGCCTGGCTGGCCAGCGCCGCGGCGCCGTCGGCCACGGCGGCCACGTCGTAGCCGGCGCCGCGCAGATTCATGAC
Organism: Pseudomonadota bacterium; assembly: GCA_018261815.1. Lineage (GTDB taxonomy): Bacteria > Pseudomonadota > Gammaproteobacteria > Burkholderiales > Burkholderiaceae_C > Rubrivivax. Next base: position 1,800 of record JAGTRL010000101.1, on the reverse strand, counting down.
CAGCAGGTCGCGGATATCGGTTTGGTCGTCGGCAACCAGGATGTGCGGCGGCATGCGGCATTGTCGCGCCGGGCCACGCGGGCCTTACGCAAATGTGATCTGGCTGTGATCTTCGGCGAGCTTCCTGCGAGTTGCGCCGCCCACAGTGCAACCATCGAGCCAGACACCGGAGAGCCCCATGCCCGCCACCGCCGCCCTTGCCAGCCCCGGCCCCGCTCTCAACTGGGCCGAACTGCTGAGCCACCGCGCCTACCTGCTGCGCTTTGCACAGCGCAAGCTGCAGGACCCGGCGCTGGCCGAGGACGTGGTGCACGATGTCTTCGAGGCCGTGCTTCGCGGCCGTGCCGCCTTTGCCGGCGCCAGCGCGCTGCGAACCTGGCTGACGGGGGTGCTCAAGCACAAGATCGTCGACCTGGTGCGGCAGCGCCGCGCGATGCTCAGTCTGGACGATGCCGCCGAAGATGCCGAGACCCTGGCACTGGAATGCCCGCAGCCGCGGCCCGACGAACTGGCCGAGCAGCGCGAGCGGCTGCATCAGACGCTGCAGCGCATCGACGCGCTGCCTTCAGGCCTGCGCGACGTGGTCCGGCTGCGCGTCCTGCACGATCAGCCGACTGAGGCCGTGTGCCAGGCGCTGCAGATCACCGAGGAGAACCTGTTCGTGCGCCTGCACCGGGCGCGCAAGCAGCTGTTGTCCTGAGCGCGTCCTCAAAGGGCCAGCGACGACAGCGTGGGCAATGCCGCGCCGCGCGCGCGGTTCACCGCTGCCGCCGCCGCATCCAGTTCGGCCAGGGTGCCCTCGTCCACCGGCATGCGCTCTGCCCTCGCCTTGCGTGACGCGCGCTCCGGGTCGCCCGGCATCAGGATCGGCTCGGCTGCGTCGCGCAGCCTTGCCGACTGCACCCATTCGACGAAGGCGTTGACCTCGGCGCTGAAGAGTTGCTGGTCGTTCAGCCGCGCCGGGTCGAAGACCATCGCCAGCATGTTGTTCCACACCGCGTGCTGGTACTTCAGGTTGCCCGGCCGGGTGGTCTCGCCGCCGGTCAGCGCCGCGGCCAGCACCTCGACCACCATGGCCAGCGCATAGCCCTTGTGCTGCGCAAAGGGCACCAGTGCGCCGCCCGGCTGGCCGGCGGGTGGGAACAGCGCGACTGGGTCGTCGGTGTATTCGCCCGCCGCGTCCATCAACACATTGCCGGGCACCAGCTTTTGGCTGTTGTAGGCCACGCGCACCTTGCCCATGGCGATGGCGCTGGTGGCGAAGTCCAGCAGCATCGGCTCGCGCCCGGGCACCGGGATGCCGACGGTGAAGGGGTTGGTGACGTAGCGCGCCTCGCTGCCGCGAAAGGGTGCCACCACCGGTTTGCTCATCGCGTTGACGAAGTGCACCGACACCAGGCCGGCGGCCACGGCCTGCTCGGCCCAATGGCCGATGCGACCGATGTGATGGGCGTTCTTCAGGCCCATGACGCACACGCCGTGCTTCTTTGCGCGCTCGATAGCCAGGTTCATCGCCTCGTAGGCCATGCTCTGGCCCATGCCGCGGTTGGCGTCCAGGCTGAGCATCGCGCCGCTGTCGCTGCCGATGGCCACGTGTTGGTTGAGCTGCAGTTCGTTCGCCAGCCAGCTGGACACGTAGCGCGGCACCATGCCCACGCCGTGTGAATCGTGCCCGGCGAGGTTGGCGCCGATCAGGTGCTCGGCAGTCAGCCGCGCCTCGTCGGCATCGCAGCCTGCGGCCAGCCAGAGTTCTTCGACCCAGCGCCGCAGCGCTGCCGTGGGGATGTGTTTGTCAGCCAT
>JAGTRL010000100.1 GCA_018261815.1 Pseudomonadota bacterium | reverse complement strand
ATCCGCCGCCTTGATCGGCCGCCATGGCCAGGGTCTGTTGCTTCATCGCGCTACAACGCATCGACGTGTTGTTCGGTGTACTTGTTCAGCGTTGCCTTAGACCAGCACCCGCTCGATGCCGCCTTCGTTGGCACGCTGCACGTACTGCGGCAGCCAGTCCTCGCCCAGGATGCGCCGCGCCATTTCCACGACGATGTAGTCGGCCTCGAGCAATCCATTGTTCAGGTCGTCACCGTAGCGGCTCAGTCCCTGTAGGCAGCTGGGGCAGGAGGTCAGGATCTTCAGCGGACCGCTGTCGCCCACGCTGCCGGTGGCGCGCAGCGCCGCCTCGTCCTTGCGAAGTTCCTCTTCCTTGCGGAAACGTACCTGGGTGGAGATGTCGGGACGCGTGACGCCGAGCGTGCCGCTTTCACCACAGCAGCGCTTGCTTTGCAGCACATCGCCACCGACCAGTGCCTTGACGGTCTTCAGCGGCTCCTGCAGCTTCATCGGGCTGTGGCAGGGGTCGTGGTACAGGTAGCCGCCGCCGTCGTCGAGCTTGACGCCCTTTTCCAGCAGGTACTCGTGGATGTCGATGATGCGGCAGCCGGGGAAGATGTCCTCGAACTTGTAGCCCTGCAGTTGGTCGTAGCAGGTGCCGCAGCTGACCACCACGGTCTTGATGTCCAGGTAGTTCAGCGTGTTGGCCACGCGGTGGAACAGCACCCGGTTGTCGGTGATCATGCGCTCGGCCTTGTCGAACTGCCCCGACCCACGCTGCGGGTACCCGCAGCACAGGTAGCCCGGCGGCAGCACGGTCTGCACGCCGGCATGCCAAAGCATGGCCTGCGTCGCCAGCCCCACCTGGCTGAACAACCGCTCCGAGCCGCAGCCCGGAAAGTAGAACACCGCCTCGGTCTCGGTCGTGGTGGCCGCCGGGTTGCGGATGATAGGCACGTAGTCCCTGTCCTCGATGTCCAGCAACGCGCGCGCCGTCTTCTTGGGCAGGCCCCCCGGCATCTTCTTGTTGATGAAGTGGATCACCTGCTCCTTCACCGGCGCCGCGCCCAGCGTGGCCGGCGGCGCCGCCGTCTGCTTGCGCGCCAGGCGCTTGAACAGGTCGTAGGCGATGCGCTGCACCTTGAAGCCCACGCCGACCATGCCGGCGCGCATCGTCTTGATGATCCGCGGGTCGGTGGCATTCAGGAACAGCATCGCCGCCGCGTTGCCCGGGCGGAAGCTCTTGCGGCCCATCTTGCGCAGCAGGTTGCGCATGTTCATCGTCACGTCGCCGAAATCGATCTTCACCGGGCACGGCGACTCGCATTTGTGGCACACGGTGCAGTGGTCGGCCACGTCCTCGAAGTCTTCCCAGTGCTGCAGGCTGACGCCGCGACGCGTCTGCTCCTCGTACAAGAAGGCCTCGATCAGCAGCGAGGTGGCCAGGATCTTGTTCCGTGGGCTGTACAGCAAGTTGGCGCGCGGCACGTGCGTGGCGCATACCGGCTTGCACTTGCCGCAGCGCAGGCAATCCTTGATGCTGTCGCTGATGGCACCGATGTCGCTCTGCTGCATGATCAGCGATTCGTGGCCCATCAGCCCGAAGCTGGGTGTGTAGGCCGCGCTCAGATCGGCCGAGCGGCTGTCCGCGTGGCGATGACGAAGCAATTTGCCCTTGTTGAAGCGGCCGTCCGGGTCGATGAGTGCCTTGTAGTCGGCAAAGGGCTGCAGCTCGGCATCGCTGAGAAACTCGAGCTTGGTGATGCCGATGCCGTGCTCACCGCTGATCACCCCGTCCAGCCGTCGCGCCAGCGCCATGATGCGCGCGACGATCTCGTGCGCCGTCTGCAACATCGCATAGTTGTCGCTGTTGACGGGGATGTTGGTGTGCACGTTGCCGTCGCCGGCATGCATGTGCAGCGCCACCCACACGCGCCCGCGCAGCACTTGCTGGTGGATGCGCCGGCATTCCTGCACGATGGGCGCGAAGGGTGCGCCGGAGAAGATCGCTTGCAGCGGCGCCAGGATCTGGGTCTTCCACGACGCGCGCAGCGTGTGGTCCTGCAACTGCGCGAAGAGCGTACGACCGCTGTCAGGCTGCACCACATCCAGCTGCGCCAGCCAGAACAACCACAGCTCGCGCACCTCGGACAGCAGCGCCAGCACCTGCTGCACGCGGTCTTCCAACAGTTCGGCACTGGCCAGGCCCGCCGCGTCGTCGGCCTTGCCCAGCGGCAACGCCCCCTGGGTGAAGAAGGCCTCCAGCGCTTCGACCAGTTCGATCTTGTTGCGCAGACTGAGCTCGATGTTCAGCCGCTCGATGCCTTCGGTGTACTCGCCCATGCGCGGCAGCGGAATCACCACGTCCTCGTTCACCTTGAAGGCGTTGGTGTGGCGGGCGATCGCCGCGGTGCGCTTGCGATCGAGCCAGAATTTCTTGCGCGCCTCGGCGCTGATGGCTATGAAACCCTCGCCGCCACGCAAGTTGGCGATGCGCACCACCTCGCTGGTGGCACGGGCAACCGCATCCGGATCGTCGCCGACGATGTCGCCGAACAGCGCCATCTTCGGCAAGCCGCCGCGCTTGCTCTTGGTGGCATAGCCCACCGCCTTCAGGTAGCGGTCATCCATGTGTTCCAGCCCGGCCAGGATGGCACCGCCCTGCGCCGCTTGCGCGAACAGGTAGTCCTTGATCTCGACGATGCTGGGCACCGCGTCCTTCGGGTTGCCGAAGAATTCCAGGCACACCGTGCGCACATGCGCCGGCATGCGGTGCAGCACCCAGCGCGCGCTGGTGATCAGTCCGTCGCAACCTTCCTTCTGGACGCCGGGCAACCCGGCGAGGAACTTGTCGGTGACGTCCTTGCCCAGGCCGTCCTTGCGAAAGGTGGGACCGGGGATGTCCAGCCGCTCGGTGCGTTCCAGCTTGCTGCCACTCGCGTCGAAGTACTTCAGCTCGAAGCTGGCCACAGGCGCGTCGTGGATCTTGCCCAGGTTGTGATTCAACCGCGTCACTTCCAGCCACTTGGCATCGGGCGTGACCATGCGCCAGCTGGCCAGGTTGTCCAGCGCCGTGCCCCACAGCACCGCCTTCTTGCCGCCGGCGTTCATCGCGATGTTGCCGCCGATGCAGCTGGCCTCGGCCGAGGTGGGGTCGACGGCAAACACGTGGCCGGCGCACTCGGCCGCATCCGCCACGCGCTGCGTCACCACGCCGGCTTCGGTACGGAGGGTCGGCACGTCATGGTCCAGGCCCGGCAGACGCAGCCATTCCACCTCGCTCATGGCCTCGAGCTTTTCGGTGTTGATGACCGCGCTCTTCCAGGTCAGCGGCACCGCGCTGCCGGTGTAGCCGGTTCCGCCGCCACGCGGGATGATCGTCAGCCCGAGCTCGATGCAGCCCTGCACCAGGCCGGCCATCTCGGCCTCGCTGTCAGGCGTGAGCACGACAAAGGGATATTCCACGCGCCAGTCGGTGGCGTCCGTGACATGCGAGACCCGCGAAAGCCCGTCGAACTTGAGGTTGTCCTTGGCCGTCACGCGCCCGAGCACCCGGCGTGCGGCCTTGCGCAGATCCCATACCAGGCGGAAGTGCGCTGCGAAGCCCTCCACCGCCTCGCGGGCCGAGGCCAGCAGTTCGGCCACCAGCGCATCGCGTTCGCGGTCGGTGTCCGGGGTGCGGCGGCGCTCGACCTCGTTCAGGCGGTGGTGCAAAGCATCGATCAGCAGCTGTCGGCGCTTCGGGTTGTCGAGCAGGTCGTCTTCGAGATAGGGGTTGCGCTGCACCACCCAGATGTCACCGAGCACCTCGTACAGCATTCGGGCCGAACGGCCCGTGCGCCGCTCCTGGCGCAGCAGGTTCAGCAGTTCCCAGGCGCGCACGCCCAGCAGGCGTAGCACGATCTCCCGGTCGGAGAAGGAGGTGTAGTTGTAGGGGATCTCGCGCAGCCTGGGCGCGTCGCCTGCCGCTTCCGCGCCGGCGGCGGCGTGCGCCAGGGCTGGCTCGATCGGAAGCGGTGCATTCATGGGGTACTCGGCGGCAACGGGTTGGGATGTTGCGCCAGCGCAAGCAAAGAGGCAGCCGATTATCGCAGCGCAGCATTGCCCCGGGTACATGCCGGCCGATGCGGCGGGTTATCCCCGTTGCCGCGCACCGCGGTTCTGTGAAAGAAACGCGACTGTCACAAAACCCGGGCACATTGCCCGGTTTGCACTTGTTTACGTCATGGAGAAGACATGAAACTGAAATCCCTCGCGCTGGCCGCTTCTGCGTCAGCGGTGTTTTTTGCACTGCCGGCGCAGGCCCAGACCGAGATCATCTGGTGGCACTCGATGGGAGGGCAACTCGGCGAATGGGTCAACGGCCTGGCGAAGGGTTTCAACGACAGCCAGAAGGACTACAAGGTCACGCCGGTGTTCAAGGGCAGCTATCCGGAAAGCTTCGCCGCGGCGATCGCGGCCTTCCGCGCCGGCAACGCCCCGCACATCCTGCAGGTGTTCGAAGTGGGCACCGCGACGATGATGGCCAGCAAGGGTGCGATCGTGCCCGTGAACGAGGTCATGAAGCTGGGCGGCGTCGCCTTCGACCCCAGCGTCTACATACCGGCGGTGGCGGGTTACTACACCGCGCCGAACGGCCAGATGCTGAGCCTGCCCTTCAACAGCTCGACCACGGTGCTGCACTACAACAAGGACGCCTTCAAGGCCGCCGGGCTCGACCCCAACAAGCCGCCGACCACCTGGCCCGAGGTGGCCCTGGTCGCAGCCAAGCTGAAGATCAGCGGCCACAAGTGCCCGTTCACGACCAGCTGGCAGAGCTGGACGCAGCTGGAGAGCTTCTCGGCCTGGCACAACACCGAGTTCGCGACCAAGCGCAACGGCTTCAATGGGCTGGACACGCGGCTGAACATCACCACGCCGCTGCACGTGCGCCATATCGAGAACCTGGCCAACATGGCGCAGCAGGGCCTGTTCGTCTACAAGGGCCGCAGCGGCGCCGCCGATGCGGTGTTCCAGTCGGGCGAATGCGCTATGTACACCGGCTCGTCGGCGTCCTACGGCGGCATCAAGCGCAACCTGAAGGCCGAAGCCGGCATCAGCACGCTGCCGTACTACCCGGACGTGCCGGGCACGCCGCAGAACACCGTGATCGGCGGAGCCAGCCTGTGGGCCATGAGCGGCAAGAAGCCGGCTGAATACAAGGGCGTCGCGCTGTTCTACAAGTACCTGTCCGACCCCGAGGTGCAGGCCAAGAGCCACCAGCAGACCGGCTACCTGCCTATCACCATGAAGGCCTTCGAGATCACCGAGAAGAGCGGCTTCTACAAGCAGAACCCGGGCACCGACGTCAGCGTCACGCAGATGATCCGCAAGACGACCGACAAGTCGCGCGGCATCCGGCTCGGCAACTTCGTGCAGATCCGCACCATCCTCGACGAGGAAATGGAGCAGATCTGGTCGGGCAAGAAGAGCGCGCAGCAGGCACTCGCAGACGCGAAGAAGCGCGGCGACGCCGAACTCGAGAAGTTCGAGAAGGCGAACAAGGGCTGAGGCCCCTATTCGCCCCGTCGGCGCCTGCGGCGCCGACGGGGCAGCCAACATGACGGCACCCCTCCCCCGTCCCCTCCCCGCCAAGCGGGGAGGGGACTAGCCAGAGAGACGAATCCTTGGCGGTCGAAAAGCGCGTTCGCTTCCGCAGTTGGTGGCTGCCCTGGGCGCTGGTGGCGCCGCAGATGGCCATCATCCTGGTGTTCTTCTTCTGGCCGGCCGCGCAGGCGCTGTACTTCAGCGTGCTGCAGCAGGACGCGTTCGGCACCAGCGTGGAGTTCGTCGGCCTGGACAACTTCCGCGCCTTGGTGAACGACGAGTCCTACCTCGCGTCGTTCCGCGTCACCGCGGTGTTCTCGTTCTGGGTGGCGGCGCTCGGCCTGGTGCTGTCGCTGCTGCTGGCGGTGATGGCCGACCGCGTGGTCAAGGCCACGCGCTGGTACCAGACACTGTTGATCGTGCCCTACGCGGTGGCGCCGTCGGTGGCCGGCGTGCTGTGGGTGTTCATGTTCGCGCCGTCGGTGGGTGTCGTCAGCTGGGCGCTGGGCCAGATCGGCATCGAATGGAACCACCTGCTCAATGGCACGCAGGCCATGATGCTGGTCGTGCTGGCCGCGGTGTGGAACCAGATCTCGTACAACTTCCTGTTCTTCCTGGCCGGGCTGCAGAGCATCCCGAAGAGCCTGATCGAAGCCGCCGCCATCGACGGCGCGGGCCCGTGGCGGCGCTTCTGGACGGTGCAGTTCCCGCTGCTGACGCCGACCACCTTCTTCCTGCTGGTGATCAACATCATCTACGTCTTCATCGGCACCTTCGGCATCATCGACACCACCACCTCGGGCGGCCCGGGGCAGGACACCTCGATCCTGGTCTACAAGCTCTACTTCGACGGCTTCAAGGCGATGGACCTGGGCGGGTCGGCGACACAGTCGGTGGTGCTGATGGCCATCCTGGTCGCGCTGACGGTGATCCAGTTCCGCTACGTCGAGCGCAAGGTGCACTACTGAAGGGGCCGGCAGCATGATCGAGAACCGGCCGCTGGCCAACTTCCTGTCGCACCTGACGCTGGTCATCGGCGTCATCGTCATCGGGTTGCCGCTGTACCTGACCTTCATCGCCAGCACGCACACGGCCGAGGCCATTGTGCAGAACGTGCCGATGCCGCTGCTGCCGGGCGACAACTTCTGGGAGAGCTACCGGCTGGCCATCTTCGGCGGCGAGACGCGCACCGGCGGAACGCTGCCCGCGGCCGGGTCGATGCTGCTGGTCAGCCTGATCACCGCGCTGGTGATCTCGATCGGCAAGATCGCAATCTCGCTGTTGTCCGCCTTCGCAGTGGTGTACTTCCGCTTCCCGCTGCGCGGCCTGGTGTTCTGGATGATCTTCATCACGCTGATGCTGCCGGTGGAGGTGCGCATCCTGCCGACCTACAAGGTGGTCAGCGATCTGGGCATGCTCAACACCTACGCCGGGCTGACGATCCCGCTGATCGCCAGCGCGACGGCGACCTTCCTGTTCCGCCAATTCTTCCTCACCGTGCCGGACGAGCTGGTCGAGGCGGCGCGCATCGACGGCGCCGGGCCGATGCGCTTCTTCAAGGACGTGCTGCTGCCGCTGTCGACGACCAGCATCGCGGCGCTGTTCGTGATCCAGTTCATCTACGGCTGGAACCAATACCTGTGGCCGCTGCTGATGACCACCAGCGAGGACATGTACCCGGTGGTGATGGGCATCCGGCGGATGCTGCAGACGAGCGACGCCGCCACCGAATGGAACGCGGTGATGGCCACCGCGATGCTGGCCATGATCCCGCCGGCGCTGGTCGTGATATTGATGCAGCGCTGGTTCGTCAAAGGCCTGGTCGATACCGAGAAATAGAAGATGGCAGCCATCAGCCTGCGGGCAATCAAAAAAACCTACGGCGCCGGGCCGAAGTCGGTGAAGGTGATCCACGGCGTCGATGCCGAGATCAGCGACGGCGAGTTCATCGTCATCGTCGGGCCTTCGGGCTGCGGCAAGAGCACCTTGCTGCGCATGGTGGCGGGGCTGGAGGAAATCACCAGTGGTGAGATCCACATCGGCGGGCGCATCGTCAACCGGCTCGAACCCAGCGAACGGGACATCGCGATGGTGTTCCAGAACTATGCGCTGTACCCGCACATGTCGGTGTTCGACAACATGGCCTATGGCCTGAAGATCGCCAAAGTACCGCTGGCCGAGATCAAGACAAGGGTGGACAAGGCGGCCAAGATCCTGGAGCTGGGTGCGCTGCTGGACCGCCGCCCGCGCGAGCTGTCCGGTGGCCAGCGCCAGCGCGTGGCCATGGGCCGGGCCATCGTGCGCCAGCCGACCGTGTTCCTGTTCGACGAGCCGCTGTCCAACCTGGATGCCAAGCTGCGCGCGCAGACGCGGCTGGAAATTCAGAAACTGCACCGCGAGCTGAGCATCACCTCGCTGTTCGTCACCCACGACCAGGTCGAGGCGATGACGCTGGCGCGGCGCATGATGGTGATGAACGCCGGGCGCATGGAGCAATTCGGCACCCCTGAAGAGGTCTACCAACGGCCGGCCAGCACCTTCGTCGCCGGCTTCATCGGCTCACCCCCGATGAACCTGCTGCGCGGCCAGGCGGACGGTGCGCGCTTCACCACCGGTGGCCAGATCTTGCCGCTGCCGGCGGCGGCGCCGCGCAACGGCGAGTTGATCCTGGGTCTGCGCCCGGAGCATGCCAGCTGGGGCGCCGATGGCGGCGGCACCTGGGAGCTGCAGGTGGACGTGGTCGAAACCCTGGGCGCCGAACGGCTGGTGTACTGCCGTCTGGGCGAGACGCTGTTCACCGTGCGCATCGACGGCACCTTGCCGCCACCACGCCCCGGCGACCGGGTGCCGCTGGGCGTGGCCGCCGAGCGGCTGCATTGGTTCGATGCCAGCACCAGCCAGCGCGTGGAATGACGCAGGATTGGCCCTATCCGCTGTGGATCGCCCATCGCGGCGCAGGTCTGCTGGCACCCGAAAACACGCTCGCCGCCTTCCGGATGGGTGCCCGGTACGGCTACCGGGCTTTCGAATGCGACGTCAAGCTCAGTGCCGACGACGTGCCCTTCCTGATGCATGACGCCGGGCTCGAGCGCACCACCGGCGAAGCCGGCCTGGCCGGCGCGCGCCGCTGGGACGAACTCTCGCGGCTGGACGCCGGCAGCTGGCACAGCCGCCTGTATGCCGGCGAACCGCTGCCCTCCTTGAAGGCGGTGGCCACCTTCCTGCAGCGCAACGGCTTTGCGCTCGACCTGGAGATCAAGCCCACACCGGGCCTCGAAGCGCACACCGGCGCGGTGGTCGCCAGCGAAGTGGTGCGGCTGTGGCATGGCCAGCCACAGGTGCCGCTGCTCAGTTCCTTCCAGCCCGAGTCCCTTCGCGCCGCCTTCGACACCGCGCCGAAACTGCCGCGCGCCCTGCTGGTCGACACGCTGCCCGCCGACACCATCGACAGGGCGCTGCAGTTGCGCTGCGTGGCCCTCATCACGAACCACAAGCTGATGGACGCCGCACTGGTGGCGCGCATTCACGCCGCCGGCCTGCGGGCGATGGTCTACACCGTCAATGAGCCTCAGCGCGCACAGGAACTTCGGGCCTGGGGGATCGACGGGCTGGTCACCGACGCCGTCGACCGTTTCTCACCGCTGTAGCCCCCGCGTCAGCGCCCTTCCGCCGCCCAGGCGGTGGCCGGGCTGACACCGGCCTCGGCACCCAATGCGAAGCCACCATCGTCAGGCCGCGGCAACTCGCGCAGCGCGCGGATCGACACCTGGCGCCAGCCGAACAGGGCCAGCAGCAGTGCCGTCGCGCCGGCAAAGACCAACGCCGAACGCAGCCCGTGGTGCTCGCCCAGCCAGCCACCGAACAAGGCACCGGGGCCGGCCGGCAGCAGGCTGAGCCAGCGCAACGTGCTGGTCATGCGGCCGAGCAGCGGCTCGGGCGTCACCGCCTGGCGCAGCGCCAGGAAGTTGATGAAGATCAGCACCGCACCCACCCCGAACATCAGCAGCATCAGCGCGAAGGCGGCCACACCCCACGCTCCCGCAGGCATCGACGCCAGCAGCAGCCAGCCGCAGCCGCAGACGACGCAGCCCCACAGCAGGCTGGGGCCGGGGCCGACGCGGCGGGTGAAGCGGTCGCCGAACACGCTGGCCAGCACCGTGCCCACGCCCATGGCCACGTAACTCATACCCACCGCCTGCTCGGACAGGCCGAGCACCCGCGTGGCATAGAGAATCTGCACCACCGTCGCCGCCTGGTTGCACATCTGCCAGCCGCCGGCCAGCACGGCCAGCGTCAGCAGCAAGCGGTTGCCGGCCACGAAACGGACGCCGGCCTTCAGGTCGCGCCAGAAATGCGCGCCGGCCTGAGGCACACGCAACTCCTTGACGCGGATGCCGCGCAGGATGAGGGCCGAGAACACCAGCATCGCCGCATCCACCAGCAAGGCCAGCGGCCCGCCGACGAGCTTGATCAGCATGCCGGCAAACCCCGGGCCGGCCACCTCGGCGCCCGAACTGGCCAGCGCGTTCTTGGCATGGGCTTCGACCAAGCGCTCGCGCTCGACGATCTGCGTCAGCACGATCTGCGCGGCCGAGCCGGCGATGGTGAACACCGTGCCGATGGCGAAACCCACCACGTACAGCCAGGTCATCGACAGCCAGCCCAGCCACCAGGCCAGCGGAATGCTGGCCACGATCAACGCCAGCATTGACTCGCCGGCCACGTACACCGGCAGCTTGCGCACGCGGTCGAGCCACACGCCCGACGGCAGCGAGAACAGCACGAAGGGCGCGATCTCCACCGCGCTGAGCAGTCCCATCTGCGTGGGCGTGGCCTGCAGCAGCACGGCGGCCGTCAGCGGCAGGGCGAGCATCGTCACCTGGCCGCCAAAGGAGCTGATCAGGATCGAGCTCCACAGCCGCCGGTACACGACGTCGCGCAGCAGGTCGTTCGGCGGCAAGCTCAGGTGGCGCCGCCAGCGTGAATGCCAGGCTTGGAGGATGGCCATGGTCTTCAGTCTCCGTTCTTCGTCTTGTGTCCGGCCTGCAGGGAGGCCGGGGGCGCGAAAGCAGGCAACAAGGGCCGACTTCCGCCGAGGTCTCAGCGGAAGCCGGCTGCCGTGCCGGAGGCTGAGAAGTCGCTAGGGGCGCTGCGTCGGCGCCAGCGCCGAAATGAGCCCGCGCAGGCACGACACGCGCGCGATCCCGGCGCCGGCAGCGGCGCGTGGGGTCGTGGGGTCGAGGCTGTACATGTTGGGCTCTTCGGAAAAGGGTCGGAAATCGTAGCAGCGGGGCCCGATCCAACGCAAGGGCTAGGGCCCCCTAACTGCGGTAATCGGCGTTGATGCTGACGTAATCGTGCGACAGATCGCAGGTCCACACCGTGGCACTGGCCGTGCCGCGGTGCAGGTCGACGCGCACCGTGATCTCGCTTTGCTTCATCACGCGCTGGCCCTGCTCTTCGGCATAGGCCGGGTGGCGCGCGCCGTGCATTGCCACATGCACATCGTCGAGGAACAGGTCGATCAGGCCCTGGTCCAGGTCGTCGATGCCGGCATAGCCCACCGCCGCCAGGATGCGGCCGAGATTCGGGTCGCTGGCGAAGAAGGCGGTCTTCACCAGCGGCGAGTGGCCGATCGCGTAGGCCACCTTGCGGCATTCGTCGACGTCACGGCCGCCGTCCACCTGCACGGTGATGAACTTGGTGGCACCCTCGCCGTCGCGCACGATGGCCTGGGCCAGTTGCTGCGACACCTCGATCAGCGCGGCACGCAAGCGCGCGCCGTCGCCCTGCTCCAACTGGGTGATCGGCGCATTGCCGGCCTGGTGGGTGGCGATCATCACGAAGGAGTCGTTGGTGGAGGTGTCGCCGTCGATGGTGATGCGGTTGAAGGACGCATCGGCGGCCTCCTTCACGAGGCGCTGCATCAGCTCCGGCGCGATGGCCGCATCGGTGGCGACGAAGCCCAGCATCGTCGCCATGTTCGGACGGATCATGCCGGCGCCCTTGGAGATGCCGGTAATGTGCACCGCCTTGCCGCCCAGCATCAATTGCCGCGACGCTGCCTTCGGCACCGTGTCGGTGGTCATGATGGCCTCGGCTGCAAGCGCCCAGTGATCGGATCGGGCATCGGCCAGCGCCGCCGGCAGCGCGGCTTCGATGCGCTCGTGCGGCAGCGTTTCCATGATCACGCCGGTCGAAAAAGGCAGCACCTGCGCCGGCTGGATGCCCAGGCGCGCGGCCAGTGCCGCACAGGTCGAACGGGCGCGGGCCAGCCCGTCGGCACCGGTGCCGGCATTGGCGTTGCCGGTGTTGACCAGGATGGCACGGATGCCCTGGCCGGCCGCCAGGTGCTCGCGGCACAGCAGCACTGGCGCGGCACAGAAGCGGTTGGAGGTGAAGACCCCGGCGACGCTGGAGCCTGCGGCCAGCGTCACCACGGTCAGGTCGCGGCGATTGGCCTTGCGCACCCCGGCCATGGCCACGCCAATCTCGACACCACGCACGGTCAACAGGGACGACGGATCAGGGGCAAGCAGGTTGACGGGCATGGCAGCTCTCGCGTCAGAAGGAGCGCCGATTGTAGAAAGGCGCTGCGCGCGCTCTACGCGAGCTTGCCGTGGCAGTTCTTGTACTTCCTGCCGCTGCCGCAGGGGCAGGGTTCGTTGCGGCCGACCTTGGGCAGGCTGGCCACGGCGGCGGCAGCAACCGCCGATTCCTGGCCGGCCTCGCTGGACACGCTGCCGTCCTCGTTGGGGTGGGTGTAGGTGACGTTGCCCACCTGCGAGGCACGGGCCTCGATCTCCTCGGCCGCCTGTGCCACCTGCTCCTGCGACTGGATGCGCACCGTCATCAGCAGGCGCGTGACCTCCATCTTCACCACGTCGAGCAGCTGCGAAAACAGCTCGAAGGCTTCGCGCTTGTATTCCTGCTTCGGGTTCTTCTGCGCGTAGCCGCGCAGGTGGATGCCCTGGCGCAGGTAATCCAATGCGGCCAGGTGTTCGCGCCAGTGGCTGTCCATCGACTGCAGCAGCACCATGCGCATGAAGGGCGTGAACTGCTCGGCGCCCACCGCCTGCAGCTTGCTGTCGAACAGCGCGTCGGCCGCGGCCACCCCCTTGTCGAGGATGTCCTCGTCGGTGATCGAGTCGCTCTTCTCGACCTCGGCCTTCAGCGGCAGGTCGATATGCCACTCCTCCTTCAGCACCTTCTCCAGGCCGGTGATGTCCCACTGCTCCTCGAGGCTGCCTTCGGGCACGTAAGTGCGCACCACGCTGGTGATCGCGCTGCGCCGAAGATTGGCGATCTGCTCGTCCAGCGAGCCGGCTTCGAGGATCTCGTTGCGCTGCTGGTAGATGACCTTGCGCTGGTCGTTGCTGACGTCGTCGTACTCGAGC
>JAGTRL010000099.1 GCA_018261815.1 Pseudomonadota bacterium | reverse complement strand
TCCGGCCTCACCGACGTGCTGCTTTGCGGCTGCGCCTGGGCCATGGAGATGCCGGGTTCGAGGCGGAAGGTGGGCAAGGCGGTGTCGGTGTTCATGGGCGCTCCCGAAGCTGACGGCAGTACGCGCGGAACGGGCGCGCACCGCACATTACGACCAAATCGGCGCCAGCGCCACAAGCGCGTCAGCGCGCGGCCAGCGCCTTCTCGACCGCCGCAACCAATGCCGCATCCGTGGGCTTGACGTTGCTGGCGAAAGCCGCCACCGGCTTGCCCTGGCGGTCGACCAGGTACTTGTGGAAGTTCCAGGCCGGCGGCTTGCCGGTGGCCTGCGCCAACGACGCGAACAGCGGGTGGGCCTGCGGACCCACCACCACCGTCTTGGCGAACATCGGGAACTTGACGCCGTAGGTGTTGAAGCACAGGTCCGCGATCTGCTCGCGGGTGCCGGACTCCTGAGCGAAGTCGTTGGACGGGAAGCCCATCACCACCAGGCCGCGCGCGGCGTACTTCGCATGCAGTGCCTCCAGCCCTTCGTACTGCGGCGTGAAGCCGCAGTAGCTGGCGGTATTGACCACCAGCAACACCTTGCCGGCGTACTGGCACAGCGGCTGCGGCTTGTCATCCTGCAGCCGGTTGACGCTGTGCTGCAGCAGCGGCGGACACCGGGCCGGGGCCGTTTGCGCCTGGGCCGTGCCGGCCAGCAGCGTACCGACCAGGGCAAGCAGGCGGCGGCGGGGCGGGTGAAACGTCCTCAGGTCCATGATCGGCTCCGGCAACGGGAATCGATCATGGCGCAAATGCCGGCTTCACGCCGCGCCGCCGCCGCAATTTCCGATTCAGCGGATGGCCACCGGGTTGATCATCGACTGCACCGAGCCCTCGTACTTGCTCTGTCCCAGCACGAACAGAAACTCGTAGGCCTTGTCCTTGGCCAGCTCGGCGGTGTTGATGTTCTCCAGGATGTAGGTGCCGCTCATCGGCAGCAGGATCTGATGCACCTCGAAGATGCCGGCATCCTTTTCGAAGGGAATGGCTTCCAGACCCCAGGTGTCGGCGCCGATGGCCACCACACCCTTCGACACCAGATGGCGCGCGCCTTCTCGGCCCAGACCGGGCTCGACCGAACCAAAGCGTTTCGGATCCTTCTCGATCAGGCTGAGCCAGCCGGTGTGGAAGATGACCACGTCGCCCTGGCGGATCGTCACACCCTGCTTGGCCGCGGCGCCATCGATCTCGGCCTTGTTGAAGGCCGTGCCCTCCTTGACCACATCGACGCCGAGGTACGCCGCCATGTCGAGCAGAACGCCCCGGGTGACGAAAGGCGGCACCTTGTCGGCACTGAGCTTCTTCAGGCCGCTGATGTTGCCGAATTCCTGCCACTTGTTGCCGTTGTAGAAGCGCTCGCCCACACCAATGTGGCCCAGGCCGTCGAGCTGCGTGCCGATGCCGGTCCAGCAATTGAGGATGTCGTCGTTATAGGTCGTCTTGGTCGGCCCCAGACCTTCGGATGCGCCCTGCTGGCCTGGCTGCACGATGTAGATTGAGCAAGTGCGTGGCGGGAACGCCGGGGTGGTGGTGTTCACGGTGATGCCCAGCGAATAGGTCTTGCCGGTCTTCACCAGCTTGGCCGCCTCCAGCGCGACCGCCGGCGTCAGGTAGTTGGCCGCGCCGAGTTGGTCGTTCGGTCCCCACTTGCTGGGGTACCAGGGCGTCTGGGCCTGCGCCGTCGCGGCACCGGCCAGCAGCAGCGCTGCACCGATCGAGGCAAGGATTCTTTGTGTCATGGGGTCTCCTCCGTGGGTCAAGTTGCCGGTCGAGCCGCCGGCGGGCAGGGTCAGCTGGTTACCGTTGCGTCGGACAGGGCCTCGCGCAGCAGCCGCTTCATCAGCTTGCCGTTGGCGTTGCGCGGCAGTGGTGCGTCGCTCCAGGTGAAACTTTCGGGCACCTTGTAGTCGGCCAGGCGTTCGGCACAGAAGCGCCGCAGCGCGGCATCGTTGGGCGCGAGGCCCGGCGCATGCACGACCGCATGCACACGTTCGCCGAGCACCGGACACGGTTTGCCGACGATGGCCGCCTCGACCATGCCGGGCCAGGCCATCAGCACGTTCTCGACCTCGACCGAATAGATCTTGTAGCCGCCGCGGTTGAGCATGTCCTTCTTGCGGTCGAAGACACGCACGAAGCCCAACGCGTCCACCGAGCCCAGGTCGCCCGAATGCCAGTAGCCTGCGGTGAAGGATGACGCGGTGGCCTCGGGGTTGGCCCAGTAACCGGGCACGACCATCGGGCCGCCGATCCACAGCTCGCCAGTCTCGCCGCGCGCGACCTCGCGGCCCGCGTCGTCCATGACCCGGATATCGGCCGCCGGCAGTGCGACGCCGACACTGTCGGCCTGCTCGCGCGTCAGCCCGGCGGGCATCATCGTCGCCGGCGAGGTGGTCTCGGTGGCGCCGTAGGCGTTGAGCAGCGTCAGTCCCGGCAGCTGGGCCATCAGGGCGTCGATCGTGGCCACCGGCATCGGCGCGCCGCCGTAGCCGCCGACACGCCAACTGCGCAGGTCGCGCTGCGCCATCGCGCCGCTGAGCAGGCACAGGTTGTACATGGCCGGCACCATCAGCGTGTGGCTGATGCGCTCGGCCTCGACCAGGCGCACAAAATCGGCCGCCTGGAAGGCCGGCACGACGATGATCGCGCCGCCCACCTGCAGCATCGCCGCGATGACCGCGATCAGCCCGGTCACGTGACTGCCCGGCACGGCCAGCGCCGAGCGGTCGTCGGCCACCAGGCGCATGCAGGCCTGGTAGTGCAGCACCGAGTGCACGACATTGCGCTGCGTGAGCATCGCGCCCTTCGGGTGGCCGGTGGTGCCAGAGGTGTAGAGGATGAACGCGAGATCGTTCTCGCTGCAGCAGACCACGGGTGGCAGCGGCGAGCCCGAGGCGGCCAGCGCGGCCAGGCTGTCATCGCCGGGGCCGTCGATGGCCACGCGCGATGCCAGCGACGGTGCGTCGCCAGCATCGGGGATGCGCTCGGCCAGCTCGGCATCGAAAACAATGGCCATCGCACCGCACTGGTTGGCGATGTAGGCCAGTCCCGGCCGCTGCTCGCGCACGCCCACCGGCACCGCGATCGCGCCAAGCCGTTGCAAGGCCAGCAGCACGAAGACGAACTCGGCGCGGTTGCCGATGAACATCAGCACGCGCGCGCCGGCGACCACACCGCGCGCGGCCAGGCCGGCGGCAATGCGCTCGGCCTCGGCGCTGGCCTGCGCGTAGCTCCAGCGCCGGCCTTCGCAGACCACCGCGTCGTGGTCGGCGCGCAGGGCGCGGCTGCGCTCGAACATCGCGAACAAGCTGGCCGGCCGCTCGGCAAAACAACGCACGATGCGGTCGCCATGCAGCGCCTCGTGGCGCATCGGCGGTACCGGGTAACCGGACCAGTAATCCCCCATGGCTCAGGCCGCAGTGGCCACGACGTTGGCGCCGCGCTCGACGACGAATTCACTGTCGACCAGGCGCCGCGAATGGTTCAGGTCGGACTGTGCGATCAGCACTGACACGCGACTGCCTTTCAATCCGGCGATGACATCGGCCAGCCGCTTCGACAGCGCCGGCGCCACGCCCTCGAAGGGCTCGTCCAGCAGCAGCAGCCGCGTGCCCACGGCCAGCGCGCGCGCCAGCGCCACCAGCTTCTGCTGGCCACCGGACAGCAGCAGCGCGCGGCGTTCGCGCATCTCGCGCAGCTCGGGCAGCACCTGGTAGACCAGCGCCAGGCGCTCGGCCTCGTTCAACGACTTGTTCACCCACACCGGCACGAGGATGTTCTCCTCCACCGTCAATTCGGGCACCAGGCCGCGGTCCTCGGGCATGTAGCCGATGCCCAGCGCCGCACGCGCATGGCGCGGCAGCTTGGTCAGGTCCTGGCCGTCGAAGCTGATGCTGCCTTGGCTGGGGCTCAGGTGGCCCATCACCGAGCGCAGCAGCGTGGTCTTGCCGGCGCCATTGCGGCCGACCAGGCCGACCATCGTGCCATCGGCGACCGTCAGCGACAGGCCGCGCAGCGCGACCACCGACTGGATCGAGACGTGGACAGCGTCGACCTTCAGCATCGCCGGTTCACTCCTGCAGCAACTCGCCGGTGACGTAGCGGCGTACATCGTCGGTGGCCAGCGCGATCGCCGGTCGGTCGTCGGCAATGATGCGCCCGGCATAGAAGGCGATCACGCGGCCGGCGTGGCGCTCGACGATGTCCATGTCGTGCTCGACGAACAGCACCGTGGTGCCCTTCTCCTGCCCCAGCGCGGCCATGATGGTGTCCATCATCGGGAACTTCTCCTCGGCCGACACGCCGCTGGTCGGCTCGTCGAGCAGCAGCAGCTTCGGATGGCCGGTCAATGCCATGGCGATGTCGAGCAGCTTGCGCACGCCGCCGGGCAGTTCGGCAACGCGGCGCTCGCGGTGCTCGCTCAGCCGGAAGCGTTCCAGCAACACGTCGGCGCGGGCGATCGCCGACGTGCGCCGCGCCGGCTGCCAGAAGCTCAGGCGCTGGTCGTGGCAGGCGTTGGCCACCAGCATGTTGTCCAGCACCGTCAAGTCACCATACAGCTGCGGGATCTGGAACGAGCGCGCCACCCCCAGCCGGGTGATCGCGCGCGGGTCCAGCGGCGTGATGTCGCGGCCGTCCAGCGTGATGCGGCCTTCGTCGGGCTTCAGGTAGCCGGTGATCATGTTGACGAAGGTCGTCTTGCCCGCGCCATTGCTGCCGATCAGGCTGACGCGCTCGCCGGCGCTGATGCCGATGTTGATCGCCGAGGCGGCGACGACGGCACCGAAGCGCTTCTCCAGGCCCTTGGCTTCGAGCATGAAACTCATCGCGTCGGCCCCTTCATCCACAGCGAGCCGATGCCCTTGGGCAGGAAGCGGATCACGAACAACAGGAACAGCCCCAGCGCCAGCTGCCAGGTGTTGGGGAAGTAGGCGCTGGAGAAGCTGCGCACGATCTCCAGCACCGTGCTGGCGACGAAGACCGCGGCCACGCTCTGCCAGCCGGCCAGGATGGCGACGAAGACAAATTCGCCCGAGGTGGTCCAGAAGCTGAAGTTCGGTTCGATGTGGCCCAGCGCCATCACCGCCAGCGCGCCGCCCATGCCGCCGCAGAAGGCGGCGAGGATGAAGTTGATGGTCATCGCCTGGCGCACCGAGCCGCCGAGGTATTCGACGCGCAGTTCGTTCTCGCGCACCGCCAGCGTGACCAGGCCGCGTGTGGAGTCGAAGTACACGCGCGCCAGCAGCGACATCACGGTGGCCAGCACGATCGCCAGCAGGTACAGGATATAGCCGACACGCGCGTCGGGCAGCGTCATGCCCAGCAGCGTGGGCCGCCCCATGTTGAAGCCGTCCGAGCCGCCGAGCATGTCCAGCTTCATCAGCAGGCCGTAGGTCACCATCGACAGCGCCAGCGTCAGCATCGCGAAGAAAATGCCGCGGTAGCGCGACAGCAGCGGGGCAAAGGGCGCGGCCACCAACGCGGCCATCAGGCCGCCGCCCAGCGCCAGGCCGAGCGCGTCGGTGACGCCGAGATGGTTGAACACCAGCGCCGCGGTATAGCCACCGATGGCCAGCATCATGCCCTGGCCGAAGGGCACCACACCGCCGCGCATCAGCCCGACGATGCCCAGAGACACCAGGCCGTTGGCCGCGGCCATCGTCACCAGGAAGGTCAGCCACTTGGGCGCGAACCAGCCGGCGATGGCCAGCGCGGCGCAGGTCAGCAGGCCCAGCAGGACGGTGCGGCCGTGGGCGACGGAGGCATCCGTGCGGCCGCTCACCGGCGCCGCGGACGAAGGCAGTGCAGCAGCCATGTCAGATCTTCCTGGCTTGAATGCGCTGGAACAGGCCTTCGGGCCTGAAGGTCAGCACGATGGCCATGACGACGTAGATCGCGAACAGCTCGGCCACCGGCGCCAGGTGAACGGCCAGCGAGCGCGCCAGGCCGACGATGAGCGCGCCGATGGCCGCGCCCTCGATGCTGCCCAGGCCGCCGATGATGACGACCGCGAAGGACACGATCACCACGCCGACCGACACGCCCGGCTGCACCGAGATCATCGGCGCCGTGAAGGCGCCGCCCAGCGCGGCCAGGAAGATGCCGACGGAAAACGCCAGCATGTAGACCCGCGAGACGTTGACGCCCATGCTTGAGGCCACCTCGGCGCTGTGGATCACCGCCAGCACGATCTTGCCCTGCCGGGTGCGGTTCAAGCCCCACCACACCGCCAGCCCGACCGCCACGGCCAGGCCGACCAGCGCGAAGTCGTAGCCGACATAACTCTGGATGCCCACGTCCACGTTGCCGAACATCGCATAGGGCTCGGAGACGAAGTAGGGGTTGGCACCCCAGATCAATTTGGTGACGTCCTCGAGGATCAGGAACAGCGCGTAGGTGACCAGCACCAGCAGCACCTCGTCGCGGCCGTAGAAGAAGCGCAGCAGGCCGCGCTCGGTCAGCGGCGCGACGATCGCCGCCACCGCCACCGCGGCCAGCAGCATCGCCACCAGCGAAAAGGCCGGCGCCCATTGCATGCTGGCACCCCAGGCGACGAAGGTGGCCGCCATGTAGGCGCCCAGCGCGTAGAAGCTGCCGTGCGCGATGTTCAGGATCTTGAGCACGCCGAAGACAAGCGTCAGCCCGAGCGCGACGATGAACAGCCAGGACGCATAGGTCAGGCCGTCGATCAGGATGGTGAGGGTGGCGGCCATGCGCACTCCTGAAGGGAGACATGGCCCCGCCGCGTCACGGCGGCAGGGCCGACAGGCGGCTCAGGCCGGGTCAGGGGCAACCCTTGGCGCCGGGGAAGCCAGCCTTGATCCAGTCCTCGGCCTTCATGTCGGCCGGCGGATTGACACATTCGGCGGGAAAACGAACGATGTCCTCCAGCATCACCATCTTCTTGCCCGCGTCCCAGCGCGTCTTGGAGATCGCGGTGTCCTGGATCGCCTGGTGGCCATTGCCCAACGCCATCTTGATCTTGCCGGCAGGGCTGTCCCATTCCATGCCGCGCAGCGCCGCAGCCAGTTGCTCGTGGGTGGGCTTCTTGCCGCCGTTGGCGGCCATCGCCTTCTCTGTCGCCAGCTTCAGGCCCAGCAGGCTCTGCACCATGCGGTACGGGGCCTGCACCGGATAGACGTTGTAGGCCTTCTCGTACAGGTCCCACCACCAGTCGTTGAGCGCACTCTTCGGCGACATCAGACCGTAGGCGCCCCGGGCACCGAGGATGGTGCCGTCGGGCATCTTCTCGCCCAGCCCGGGCAGCACATGGTCGCCGGCCGACAGCACCACCTGCGTGCGCTTGAACAGCCCGCGCGGGCCGGACTGCAGGATGAAGGCCTGCAGGTCGCCGCCCCACAGGCTGGAGTGCGTCACGTCGGCGGGCTTGCTCATCAGCGCCGAGATCTCGGTGCCGTACTGGCCGGCGCCGAACTTGGGCAGCAGGTCCTGGCCGACCTTGGCAGCGGGGAAGATCTTCTCCATCGAGCCGATGAAGTCCTTCTTCGAGTCCTGGCCCCAGGCGTAGTCCTGGTTGATCAGGTTGAAGGAATCGACCTTGACGTTCTTGGCCTTCAGGTAGCGCGCCAGCGCCACGTTGTCCATCGCGCCGTGAGAGGCGGTGCGGAAGACGTAGTTGAACTTGTTGTCCTCGAAGATGCGCGGCGTGCCGCAGTCGTAGAGGATCAGGAACTTCTTCAGCTCCTCGGCCACCGGTGCCACGGCCAGGCAGTCGCCCGAGCTGACGTAGCCCACCACCGCATCGACCTTCTCGCGGTCGTAGAGGTTGCGCAGTTCCTGCACCTGCTTGGTGGCGCCGCCGGCCTCGTCGACATAGACGAACTCGAGCTTCATGCCGCCGAAGCCGGGCTTGTTGTAAGGCGCCGGCGCGGCGCCCTTGTTGAAGGCGTCTAGCAGCACCTTGGCGCCATTGACGGCCGGGATGCCGAAGCTCTCGGCCGCCTGGCCCGACAGGAAGCTGACGATGCCGACCTTGAAGGTCTCCTGCGCCATGGCTCCCGTGGCGCACAGCGTGGCTGCGGTGGCCACTGCCGACAGCGCCATCGCGCGCTGCAGGAATCGAAGCGAAAGGGTCTGTCTGCTCATCTAAGGTCTCCTGTTGGGGTCTGTCGATCGATCAGTTGGGCATCACGATCGGCGCGGCCATGTCCAGGCCGGCCATCGCGAAGCCGCGTTGGAAATCCACCATGTGCCTTGCGGTCCACTCGGCGGCGGCATCGGCGTCACGGCGCAGCAGCGCCTCGACGACATGTTGGTGCGCGGTCTGGTTGCGCGCGCGTGCCTGCGGCAGGTGGGCGAACACCTGCTGCAGCGTCGGGTTGTAGAGCAGGCCCACCGGCTCGCGCGCCAGCATCAGCGCGCGGTTGTGGCTGGCTCGGCCCACCAGCGCATGGAACTCGACGTCCAGGCGGACCAGCGCCGCGTCGTCATGGTCCTGCCCCGGGTCGCTGGCCAGCAGATGCTGCTGCAACTGCTGCAGGTCCAGCGCCTCGGCGCGCTGCGCCGCCAGGCGGGCCGCCAACGGCTCGAGCGACATCGCCAGCTCCCACAGCTCCTGGAAGGTGGTCTGCTGCAGCAGCAGCAGACGGGTGGCGCGCGGCGCCAGGTCGTGCACGCCAGGCAGGCAGACAAAGAGCCGGCGGCCTTCGCGCCGCTGCAGCAACCCTTCCTGCTCGACCTGGCGGATGGCCTCGCGCACGGTGGAGCGGTGCACGCCGAAGCGTTCGGACAGCTGCTGCTCGGTGGGCAACGCCGCGCCCAGCGGCAACGCGCCGTCGACGATGGCCCGCTCGATCTGTGCCGACACGGCCTTGTACGCCGGCTCGACAACGACGCGGCGAAACACCTCGGCCGTGGCACTGGCCTCCCCCATCGTCGGCGTCCTCCCGTTCAGACCTTGCCTGGAAGGGTCGCATTCTTGTCCGACAAACGGATTGCCGGAACCGCGTAAACCCGAGCCTCGATGCCTATCCGGAATTCTGGCGTGGCTCAGGTCGGCGCTCGCGGCTGCAGCAGTTTGGACGGCAGCTTGCGGATGAAGCTGCGCGCATGCTCCTTCAACTGCTCGGACAGGTCCGGCCGCAGCGCCTCGAGCAGCGAGGTGTTGATCGACACCTTGCCTGAGCAGTGGCGCAGCGTCGCCTGGCTGGCCAGCGATTTGAAGAACAGCACCTGGGTCAGCGTCGTCTTCGCCTCCAGGCCGAAGGCCATCAGCGCCACCGTCAGCCCGCCGTCGGCCGACTGCTCGGCCAGGCTGATCTGGAAGCGCGCCGTGCTGGCCTGCTGGCTTTCGCGGCTGAACAGGGTGATGAACGGGCTGCCCTGATCCATCGACGCCAGCGCGTCGAGCGTGGTCTTCACCAGCGCCAGTGAGCCCATCGACGGCATCAGCAACCCTTCGGCCACCTTGAGGATGGCCTCGTGCGCCGAGAAGTTCTGGCTGGTCTCCACATACACCGCAAAGCCCTGATCCTGCACCATCCAGCCCAGCTGCTGCAGCGCACCGAAGTAGGCGTCGTACCAGTCGAAGATGCGCGTCGGATCGGCCACCTCGGCCTTGGCCCACAGCTGCGCGAACAGCGAGCAGTTGATCAGGTCCTGCCGCCATTGCGGCGCCACGTTCGTCGCAAAGGACACCAGCTCGGAGCCGACCACCGCAGCCTGCGCCTTGCCGGCCTGCAGCGCTTCGTCGACGCTGTCCGCGTCACCGGCGCCGCGCGTGCGCGGCGGTGCCGGCGGCAACACGGCCGAGCGCACGAACTGGCGGGACCGGGCAATGTCGACGGGCTTGGGCATGGGGGCTCCCGGGGTTGCAAGGGCGGGCCGCATCGGATCACATCGCCCTGCCCAGCCCCATCCCCAGTTTCCAGGCGCGCACCGGCCTTGACCCAGGACAAGGGCGCAAGGCCGCGACGCCTGTGGAATCCAGTCCATGGGCCAGTGGGTGGAGCGCAGTTCCTTCGAGCATCGCGACTTCGTGCGCTTCCAGCGTGCGCTTCGCGCCGAGACGGACTGGCTGCACGACCTGGCCGAGCGCGACCAGCTGTCGCAGCATGCGCCGATGGCCGGGCTGGAGCTGGAGGCCTGGCTGGTCGACGCCGCGGGGCGCGCCGCGCCGCGCAATGCCGAGTTCATCGCGCGCTGCGCGTCGCCCGAGGTGGTCACCGAGATCGGCCGCTTCAACATCGAGATCAACGTACCGCCGCAGCCCGTGCAGGGCCTGGGCCTGGGCCGGCTGGCGACGGCGCTGCAGGACGCCTGGGCCCGCTGCGGCGAGGTCGCCGCCGACATGGGCCTGCACGTGGTGGCCATCGGCATCCTGCCCAGCCTGAGCGATGCCGAACTGAACATCGCCAACCTGTCCGAGCCGCTGCGCTACCGCGCGCTCAACCAGCAGGTGCTGCGCCAGCGCCACGGCCGGCCCACGCGGCTGGACATCGACGGTCCTCGCGCGGCGCGGCTGCGCTGCGAGCACCACGACGTGATGCTCGAGGCCGCGGCCACCTCGTTCCAGCTGCACCTGCAACTGCCCGCCGCCCAGGCGGTGCGCGCCCACAACGCGGCCATGATTGCAGCGGCGCCGGTGCTGGCGATGGCCGGCAACTCGCCGCTGCTGTTCGGACATGCGCTGTGGCAGGAGACACGCATCCCGCTGTTCGAGCAAGCGCTGGGCATCGGTGCGCGCGAGGATGCCCAGCACAGCCCGCTGCCGCGCGTCGGCTTCGGCAGCGGCTATGTCGGCTACTCGATGGTGGAGTGCTTCCGCGAGAACCTTGAGCGCTTCGAGCCGCTGCTGCCGGTGGCCCTGGACGAACCTGTGGAGCGGCTGGCGCACCTGCGGCTGCACAACGGCACCATCTGGCGCTGGCACCGGCCGGTGCTCGGCTTCGACACCGAGGACGGCCGCGTCCACATCCGCACCGAGCACCGGCCGCTGCCTGCCGGCCCGTCGCTGCCCGACATGATGGCCAACCTGGTCTTCACCATCGGCCTGGTCGCCGCCTGGGCCGCCGCGGACGAGCCACCGGAGCTGCGCCTGCCTTTCGAACGGGCACGCGCCAACTTCCATGCGGCAGCGCGTGACGGCCTGCACTCGCGCCTGACCGGCCTGGACGGCCAGAAGCTCAGCGCCACGCAGTGGCTACGGCAGTTGCTGCCGCTGGCGCGCCAGGGGCTGGAGCAGCTGCAGGTGGACGCCGCGCTCGCCGACGGCTGGATGCAACTGCTGCGCGAGCGCCTCGACAGCGGCCTGACCGGCGCGCGCTGGCAGCTGGCCCGGCTGGACGCGCTGGGCGGCGACTTGGCGGCATTGACACTGGACTACGCGCGCCACCAGGTCGGCGACTCACCATTGCACCTGTGGCGCTGACTGGACTCGTTGCGCATTGCATACGGAAAGCTTGCGTTGCCTCAGGTCACCTTGGCTTCAGGCACGGCAGGATGGCTCATGGTCAGCCGCAAACGTCCTGGGCGAATCCTCTCGTGCATCGCGGCGCTGCTCCTCTCCGCCATGGCATGGACAGGCAGCACCTGGGCGCAGACCGTCTACAAGTGGGTCGACCGCAACGGCGTGACGCAGTACTCCAGCTCACCGCCGCCAGCGGGGGCATCGGGCGTGGTGGTGCCCGTCCCGCCGTCCCCGTCTGCCGAGGCGGCGTCGCAGGCGAAAGCTGCCGCTCAGCGAGCCAGCGACGAGGCCAAGCGGCGCGAGGCGGACCGATTGCGCGAACAGGCCGACAAGCAGCTCAAGGACGACGCGGCACGGAGCTCAGCTGTGAATCGTCTGCAGCGTTGTGCCAAGGCCCGCGAGCAACTGGACGTGCTCACGAAGCCCGCCCCCGTGTATCGCCAAAACGAGCGGGGCGAACGCATCTACCTCGAAGACAGCGCGCGCGATGCCGAAATCGTGCGGCTGCGCTCGGAAGTCGCCATGTACTGCAGCAGTGCGGACGAGATGCAGAACCTGCAGGATGCCGCGACGCGGCAGCGGGCCACGAGCGCCGCCCAGAGGGCAAAGTGCAACGAGGCGCAGGAACTGCTGCGCGATCTCCAGGCGGAGCCCTCGCGGCTTTCGGCCGCGGATATCGAAGCAGCACGACAACGTGTCAGGCTGCTTTGCGGCGGCGGGCCATGAGCCACTGTGCTGGACTCGCGACGGGCCACTCCACCTTCGCCAAGGGAACCGGCCGCCGCCTCTCCCACGGGGTCGTCGTCATTTGCGGTTGCGCCCGAACTGGTCGTGGCTGGACACCCAGTCGCCGTGGATCACCGCCGCCGACAGCGAGGTCTCGCCGGCCAGCACCACGCCGGCGCAGATTTCCGCGAACTTGTCGGCCTTGCCGGCGCCGCTGCAGCCCAGCATCTCCAGGCATTCGCGCTGCGTGGCCAGGCCGGTGCCGCCGCCGTAGGTGCCGACGATCAGCGACGGCAGGGTGATCGACCAGTAGTAGTCGCCGTCGGGCAACAGCTGGCTGTAGACCACGCCGGCATGCGATTCGGCGACGTTGGCCACGTCCTGCCCGGTGGCGATGAACAGCGCCGTCAGCCCGTTGGCGGCATGCGAGCCGTTGTTCGACGAACCGGCCAGGAAGGCGCCGGTATTCGACACCTGGCGCATCGCGAACAGCTCGCCGGTATCCACGCCCATGATGCGCTTCAGCGCCTCACGGCGGATCACCGCTTCGGCCACCACGCGCTTGCCACGCGTGACCAGCATGTTGAGGTGCGAATGCTTCTTGTCGGTGTCCATGTTGCCCGACAGCAGGAACTTCGCGCCGCCGGGGTGGTTGGCGGCGATCCATTCGCAGGCCGCCAGCGTCGCCTTGCCGGTCATGTTCTGCCCCGCCGCATCGCCGGTGGTGTAGTTGAAGCGCAGGTGGCGCAGCGGCCCCACCGCGTACTGGTAGATGTTGACCAGGTGGCCGACATGCGTGGTGGCCTCGGCGGCGGCGCGGATCGGCTCGAG
>JAGTRL010000098.1 GCA_018261815.1 Pseudomonadota bacterium | reverse complement strand
CTTCAGCGCCAAGCCGGCCGAAGTGAAGCACGAGTGGTTTGTGATTGACGCCACCGACAAGGTGCTCGGACGTGTTGCCAGCGAAGTGGCACTCCGTTTACGCGGCAAGCACAAGGCCATCTACACGCCTCACGTCGACACCGGCGATTTCATCGTCATCGTCAACGCCGAAAAGATCCGCGTCACCGGCAACAAGGCCAGCGACAAGATCTATTACCGGCATTCGGGCTATCCCGGCGGCATCTATGCGACGTCCTTCAAGGACATGCAGGCCCGCCATCCGGGTCGCGCCATCGAGAAGGCCGTCAAGGGCATGCTGCCCAAGGGTCCACTCGGCTACGCAATGATCAAGAAGCTCAAGGTGTACGCCGGTGCCACGCATCCGCACGCCGCCCAGCAGCCCAAGGCGCTCGAATTCTAAGGAAACGCGATGATCGGTAACTGGAACTACGGCACCGGCCGCCGCAAATCCTCGGTGGCACGGGTGTTCATGAAGAAGGGCAATGGCCAGATCACCATCAACGGCAAGGCGATCGACGACTACTTCGGGCGTCAGACCTCGATCATGATCGCCCGCCAGCCGCTGCTGCTGACTGCCAATGACGCGGCCTTCGACTTCAAGATCAACGTGCACGGCGGCGGCGAGTCCGGCCAAGCCGGCGCGGTGCGCCACGGCATCACCCGTGCGCTGATCGACTACGACTCGGCGCTCAAGCCGGACCTGAGCAAGGCCGGCTTCGTGACGCGCGACGCGCGCGAGGTCGAGCGCAAGAAGGTCGGCCTGCACGGCGCCCGCCGTCGCAAGCAGTTCAGCAAGCGCTGATCGCACAGAGCCCAGCACCCCGAGGCCGCGCCGCTGGCGTGGCCTCGTCGTCGGCGAGGATCTGGATCGCCATGCGCTGGCGACTGCTGCGACGCCGTCTTTGCATCAAAGCGCCGCAAATGATCGTGCGCAGCGACCTGCCCTTGCCGTTGCACTGGGTGGTGGTGGCGCTGAGCCTCGGGTTTTCGGCCGCGATCGCGCTGTGGGCCTTCGAGTTCGGCAAGGACATCGCCGGCGTCGACCACAAGTCGAAGGTCGAACTGGGCCGGTTGGGTGTCGAGGTGGCACAGCTACGCAGCGAGCGAGACCAGGCGCAGGCGATCGTCAACGCTACCGAAAGCCTGATGCGTGTCGAAATCGTGGCCAAGGACAGGCCCACGCAACAGCTGCGTCGCATCGAGGCCGAGAGCCTGGGGCTGAAGGTCGATCTGGGCTTCTTCCCGCGGCCGTTGCCAGCTGGGGCCGCCACCGCGGGGCGGCCTGTGCGTGCGATGAGGTCACGCTCGAATCGCCCGGCAAGACACGCTGCCAGCTGCAGATGATGCAGAACTGCAATGTGTCGTCCGAGTTCACGGGGCGCTACGACATCGTGTTGGCCGGTACGCTGGACGGCCGTGTCTGGATCTTCAGCCCGACCGGCGGTTCCCGGGTGCTGCAGTTGCGGCAATCTGATTGCCACGCAGAACATCAAGACCAGAGGTCGGGCCGAAAGTCGTGCCCGGCCAGATCTCCGCAAGAGTCAGACCATGTGCTTCACCCGGAAGTGCCAACTGCCGATCCGCAACGTGAAGTGCGAAGGCGCAGTGGTGCCGTGCTGAATTGCGCTTTGTCGACGGGTAACGCTTCGATGGCGAGGTGTTCGGCAACGTGCTTGCCGTGGGCGGCGCGCACAGCTTGCTGCTGATCAGCGAAAAGCCCGCGCAACTGGCAAGGTCAAGACTGGGCATGTGATCATGCGGGGGAGAAGCGTTTGACCCGGTAGAGTGTGATGGTCGCCTTGAACTGCATCCCAAGGTCCGCGGCGTCGGCGAGGCGCGGTACTGCGCCTTGGCAATGCACCACGGCGCCAGGGTCGAAGTCGATGTTCGGTTCTTGAAGGTGAGCGAATGCCCCACATTTAACTTGGTCGTATCGAACGTTCACTCAATCCGCGCACGACCAGATCGAAAATCCATTCATCCGCACAAGGACATGCCATGAGCGCAGTTGCCGAACCAGTCCACGCCTCCAGCGACGAGATGCCGCCGCCTCTGATCTTCACTGACAGTGCGGCCGAGAAGGTGCGTGACTTGGTCATCGAGGAAGGCAATCCCGACCTGAAGTTGCGTGTGTTCGTGCAGGGCGGCGGCTGCTCCGGTTTCCAGTACGGATTCACCTTCGACGAGGTCATCAACGAAGACGACACGCAGATGACCAAGAACGGCGTGACACTGCTGATCGACGCGATGAGCCTGCAGTACCTGGGCGGCGCCGAGATCGACTACAAGGAAGACCTGCAGGGTGCGCAGTTCGTGATCAAAAATCCGAACGCAACCACCACCTGTGGGTGCGGTTCCAGCTTCTCGGCGTAAGCCAACCCCGCCTTGGCTCGAGGGGTTGCCGCGGGTAGCCCTTCTTGTTTTCAGCTGGCAGGGTACAGCGCGCCTAGGACGCGCGGCCCGCGGGCGCCCGTCACGGTGGCCAGGTTGCCTGGCCGACGCGAGACGAAGGCCTGTGCCAGCCAGGCAAAGGCCAACGCCTCCACCTGCAGCGGCGATATGCCCACTGCGGCGGTGCTGCTCACCGCCGTACCCGCCAGATGGGCGGTGAGGCGCTGCATCAGGCGATCGTTGAAGGCTCCGCCGCCGCAAACCAGCAGGCGGCGGGTCTGCGGTGCCTGGGCCGTCAGCGCCTGCGCGGCCGCGCAGGCGCTGAACTCGGTCAACGTGGCCTGCACGTCGACAGGCGACGGCGCCGAATCTAACGCGCACATCGCAGCCTCCAGCCACGGCGCATTGAAAAGGTCGCGGCCGGTGCTCTTGGGCGGTGCGCGGTGCAGGAAGGGCTCGGCCAGCAGGCGCTGCAGCAAGGCCATGTCGACCTGGCCTGAAGCCGCCCAGCGGCCCCGGTCGTCGTAGGCTTGGCCTCGATGCCGCTGGCACCACAGGTCCAGCAACGCATTGCCGGGGCCGCAGTCGAAGCCGCGCACCGGTCCGTCGGCCGGCAGCAGAGTCAGGTTGCCGATGCCGCCCAGGTTGAGCACTGCTACATCCTCGCCCGGCGCTGCGAACAGGGCGGCATGCAGCGCCGGCACCAGCGGCGCGCCCTGGCCGCCGGCGGCCACGTCGCGGCTGCGCAGGTCGCAGACCACGTCGATGCCACACAGCTCGGCCAGCAGCGCGCCGTTCATCAACTGCAGCGTGTAGCCGGTGCCGTCGAATTCCTGCGGGCGGTGGCGCACCGTCTGCCCATGGGCGCCGATTGCATGGACCTGCGACACGCTCACGCCGCATTGCCGCAGCAAGGCGTCGACTACGCCGGCGTAAATGCGCACCAACGTGTTGGCGGCCAGCGCAGCCAAGTGCAGTTCGTCGTCGCCGCGGCCGTTCAGGCGTAGCAGCCTCGTCCGCAGGTCTTCGGGAAAGCTGACCTGGTGGTGCGCGACGACCTTGATGGCCGTGCGGCCGGAGGCGTCCCCGTCCAACTGGGCCAGCACGCCGTCCACGCCGTCCAGCGAGGTGCCGGACATCAGGCCGATGTACAGGCTCATGCGCTAGGCCGCAGCGCCCGGCTATTCGGCTTGCGAGCGGCTTCCGGCCAGGGTTTCGGCCAAGTCCAGCTGAGCCTTGGCGCTGCTCGAAAGCTCGGCGAAGCGGCTGCGTGACGCGGCGTCGATGGTCAGGGGGTCGGAAGCCTTTGCGATGCTCAGCGGATCGACGTGCCGACCGTCAATCTGGAACTCGAAGTGTAGGTGCGGCCCGGTGGCCCAACCGGTGGCGCCCACCGCGCCGATGCGCTGGCCCTGCTCGATCGCCTCGCCCTTGCGCACGTCGATGCGGCTCAGGTGGGCGTACAGCGTGCTGCGCTCCTTGCCGTGCTGAACCCTGATCACGTTGCCGTAGCCGTTCTGCCAGCCGGCGAACTCGACCACCCCATCGGCGACCGAGCGCACCGCCGTGCCGTACGGCGCACCATAGTCCACGCCGCGGTGGGCGCGCAGGGTCTGCAGGATCGGATGGATGCGCATTGCGAAACCTGAAGTCACGCGCGAGAACTCCATCGGACTGGCCAGGAAGGTGCGGCGCTTGCTTTGCCCGTCGAAGCCGAAGTAGGCGCCGCGGCCGCTGGCGTCGGCGTACCACAGAGCGTGGTGGGCCTTGCCGTTGTTGACGAACTCAGCCGACAGCACGCGGCCCGTGGGCACGGCCCAGGTGACCGGCTCGCCGTCGGCCGTCAGCGCCTCGTAGACCACGCTGAAGGTGTCACCCTTGCGCAGCTCGTGGTGAAAGTCGATGTCGGCAGCGAAGATCTCGGCCATCTGCACGGCCACGGGGTCCGGGATGCGCGCAGCGTCGGTGGCCGCGAACAGCGAACTGCTGATCGTGCCGCTGGCCAGGCGCACTTGACCCACCAGCGGAGCCACTTCAGTGCGGCTGACCCAGCGGCCATCCTGCTGCGCCAGGCTCAGGCGCGTGAACTGCGGCTGGCGCTGAGCATTGTCGGGCGCGGCATAGCGCGCCACCAACTCGACCAGGGTGCCATTGCCAGCGGCACGGGCTTGCACCATTTTGCCAGCGCGGCCGTCGAGCAGGCGCCGTGCTACCGGATCGGTGCGCAAAAAGGCGGCCGCCGCGGCGTCGGTGACTCCAAGGCGCCGCAACAGGCTGTCGGCATTGTCGGTGGCGCGGGTCAGGTCGTTGCGCCAAAGGTCCAGATCATGCTCGGCCAGAGCCTCCAGCTGATCGCTGATGCCCGGCGGGGCGACGGTGTCGATGACCAGACTCTGCGGCTGGTCGGCCGGATCGGGCAGCAGAGGGGCCACGCCGAAGGCTGCCGCAGCAAAGCCGCCCAGGACCAGCACGAACCCGGCACTCAAGGCGCGCGAATTGCGCGAAAGCCAAGCTCTGGTGTGCAGCAGATGAGGGGCTAAACGATCCAATGACATCGACAAACTTGTTGTTGGCGGGCCGAACCCGCGTGGACATCCCGGCTGACTGCTGCGACCGGGCCCACCCGACATCGCTGTGGCCGACCTGCGTCGTACCCTGGAACTAGAATTGCTATCGGACCTGCACCCCCCGTAAACAGGGGGAGGCCCTTGCGACGCGCGAGTATAACAACCGGCCCGCGGCCCGATCCCCGGAAATGTACCCAGAAATGATCCGATGTCAGAGGCCTTGAAAACGGCCGAAGTCCCCGCCGTGGTGAGCGACCGGGTGCGCGAGGCCATGGCCGTCTCGCTGCGTGGCTGCGAGGAGTTGCTGCCGCAAGCTGAATGGCTGAAGAAGTTGCTGCGCTCCGACGCCACAGGCACGCCGCTGCGGGTGAAGCTGGGCCTGGACCCGACCGCGCCTGACATCCACATCGGCCACACTGTGGTGCTGAACAAGATGCGCCAGCTTCAGGACCTGGGCCACACGGTGATCTTCCTGATCGGTGACTTCACCACGATGATCGGCGACCCGTCCGGCCGCAACACCACGCGCCCGGCGCTGACTCGCGAGCAGATCGAGGCCAACGCCCAAACCTACTACGCCCAGGCCAGCCTGGTACTGGACCCGCAGCGCACCGAGATCCGCTACAACAGCGAATGGAGCGACGCCCTCGGAGCGCGCGGCATGATTCAGCTGGCCTCGCGCTACACCGTGGCGCGCATGCTCGAGCGCGACGATTTCACCAAACGCTACAAGGCCGGCACGCCGATCAGCGTGCACGAACTGCTCTACCCCTTGATGCAGGGTTACGACTCGGTGGCGCTGAAGTCCGACCTGGAACTGGGCGGCACCGACCAGAAGTTCAATCTGCTGGTCGGCCGCGCGCTGCAGAGCGAATACGGCCAGGAGCCGCAGTGCGTGCTGACGATGCCGCTGCTGGAAGGCCTGGACGGCGTCGAGAAGATGTCCAAGAGCAAGGGCAACACCATCGGCATCACCGAGGATGCCAACGCCATGTTCGCCAAGCTGCTGTCGATCAGCGACGACATGATGTGGCGCTACTTCACGCTGCTTTCCTTCCGCAGCGAAGCCGACATTGCCCGGTTGCAGCAAGACGTGGCGCAAGGACGCAACCCGAAGGAGGCCAAGGTGCTGCTGGCGAAGGAAATCACCGCGCGCTTCCACAGCGCCGCGGCGGCCGAGCGGGCCGAGGCCGACTTCGAGCTGCGCGCACGCGGCGGCGTGCCGCAGGACATCCCCGAAGTGGCATTGAGCGGCGCGCCGCTGGCCCTCGGCAGCCTGTTGAAGCAGGCCAACCTGGCACCCAGCAGCAGCGAAGCGCTGCGCCTGGTGGACCAGGGCGGCGTGCGCATCGACGGTGCTGTCGTCTCCGACAAGGGGCTGAAGCTGCCCGCAGGGGTCTACGTGGTGCAAGTCGGCAAGCGCAGGTTCGCGCGCGTCACTCTGGCGCGATGAACCGGCGCGTCTGGCTGGGCTGCTTGCTGGCACCCTGGGGCCCCGCGGCATGGGCCGACCCCAGCGCCGCGGAACGCGCACGCATCGAGCGCCTGCTCGACGCCCTGGCCGCGCGCAAGGACATCCGCTTCGTGCGCAACGGCAAGGAATACACCGGAGCGCAGGCGGCGGACTTCCTGCGCGGCAAGCTGAATTGGCAGATCGATAAGGTGGCCACGGCGCAAGACTTCATCCAGCAGATCGGTACGCGCTCGACCACCAGCGGCAATGTCTACATGCTGCGACTGGCCGACGGTCGCGAACTGCCCAGCGCCCAGTTCCTGACCCAGGAATTGAGGCGCATCGACAAGCGCTGACCGGGTTGCCTCGGCCACGGCCTGCGGCGGCCACACAATCGGGCCATGCAGGTCAGCGCCTATCTGAAGCTGTCGGTGGCGGTCGCGGTCGCCACCATCGTGCTGAAGACCGCGGCCTGGTGGATCACCGGCTCGGTCAGCCTGCTGTCCGACGCTCTGGAATCGCTGGTCAACCTGGCCGGCGCCATGTTTGCGCTGCTGATGGTGACCGTCGCTGCCCAGCCGGCTGACGAGGACCACCCCTACGGCCACCACAAGGCCGAATACTTCTCCAGCGGCTTCGAGGGCGTGCTCATCCTGGTCGCGGCATTGGCCATCATCTGGGCTGCGGTGCAGCGCTTCTGGGCGCCGCAGCCGCTGCAAAGCCTGGGCTGGGGCCTGGGTCTGAGCGTCGTCAGTACGGCCATGAACGGCGCGCTCGCCTGGGCCATGCTGTGCAAGGCGCGCGAGCACCGCTCCATGGCGCTGGAAGGAGACGCGCGCCACCTGTTCACCGACGTCTGGACCTCGGCAGGCGTGTTGCTCGGCCTGCTGGCCGTGGCTGGCACGGGCTGGCTGTGGCTCGATCCAGTGGTGGCCATCGCCGTGGCCGGCAACATCGCGCGCGAAGGCGTGTCGCTGGTTCGGCGCTCGGTCGACGGGTTGATGGACCGGGCTCTGGAGCCGCAGGTGCTGGCCGACATCGACAAGACACTTGACGGCTTTCGCCACCATGCGGTGCGCTTCGACCATGTGACCACGCGGCGCGCCGGCGCGCGCCGCTTCGTCGACCTGCACATGCACATGCCCGGCCAGTGGAGCCTGGGGCGCGCCGCTGCCCTGCGTACCTCGGTGGAGGATGCATTGATCAGCGCGGTGCCAGGCCTGCGCGCCACCATCCAGCTGCTGCCGATGGACGTCGAAGCCCGCGCCGGCGCCGAAGGCGACCCGTTGTGATCGCGCTGGTGCAGCGCGTGGCTCGTGCGCGCGTCGAGGTTGCTGGTGCCAGCGTCGGTGAAATCGCTGCGGGTGCGTTGGTATTCGTCTGTGCCGAGCCGAACGACACGCCGGACCATGCCGCGCGCTTGGTGGACAAAGTGCTGGCGCTGCGCATCTTCAGCGACGCGGCCGGCAAGATGAACCTGTGCCTGCGGGACATCGGCGGCGGGCTGCTGCTGGTGTCGCAGTTCACGCTGGCGGCCGACACTGCGCGCGGCAACCGCCCGGGCTTCTCCGGCGCGGCACGGCCCGAACTGGGGCGTCAGCTGTTCGACGCCGTGCTGACCCAGGCGCGAGCGCGCCATGCGATGGTGGCGGCCGGCGTCTTCGGCGCCGACATGCAGGTGCACCTGGTCAACGACGGCCCGGTGACGATTCCGCTCACGATCCGCTGAGCCCGGTGGCCGCTGCTTGAAGCCACTGCCGCAGCGCCACGCCCTTGCGGGCGCCGCGCGCCGCCGCAGCATCGTTCAGCGCAGAGATCACGCCGTCCCGCCAGGTCGATGCCGCTTCGCCGATACGCGCGCTGTGGTGTGCCACGGCCACTGCCGCGACCCCGTGCTGCTGCAGCCAGGGCAGCGCCGCGATGCCGGCCGCGTCCTTGCCAATGCCGGCATCGTTGAAGACCGCCAGGCAGGGCTGTGCCTGCAGCGCGCAGCGGGCCGCGCTGAGCCCGCCATGCGAGCCGCTGACGATGACGGCGCCTGCCGGCTGACCCAACGCCTCGGTGATGCTGTCCACCAGCAGCAGCCGGTGACCCCAAGGCAAGAGGCCGCCCGACAGGGCGGCCTCTTGCGCCGGCGATGGGTCGGGAGTCACCGTATTGGAGGAGACGGATCGCCCTCAGTCAGCATACTGCCCGGCTGCCCTGATGGCCACGCCGAGCTTGTCGATCTCGGCCGCGACGAACTTCTTGTGCTCGGCCGGCGCCAGGCGGGCGTCGGTCACAACCACCGCACCGAGCGCTTCCTGGCGCTTGATGAATTCGGGGTCCTTCAGCGCCGCGCGCAGCGCGGCGTTGAGTTGGTCAAGCACGGCCTTCGGCGTGCCCTTGGGGGCGTACAGACCGTGCCAGATCGTCAGGTTGAAGCCCTTCAGACCCGCTTCGTCCAGCGTCGGCAGCTTGGCCAGGGCCGGCGTGCCCAGGCGCTTCTGGGTGGTCACCGCGAAGGCCTTGACCTTGCCGGATTCGATCTGGCCGGTGGTGTTGGTGGTCTGGTCGCACATGATGTCGACCTGGCCGCCCAGCAGGTCGGTCATCGCCGGCGCGGTGCCCTTGTAGGGCACGGTCTGCATGTCGATCTTGGTGCCTTGCTGGAACAGCAGCCCGCACAGGTGCGACGCGGCACCCAGGCCGGCGTTGGCCAGGTTGACTTTGCCCTTGTTGGCCTCGAGCCACTTGACGAGCTCGGCGTAGCTGTTGGCCGGCAGCGTGGAGCGCCCGATCAGCGTCATCGGCACGTCGTTGATCATGCCGAGGTACTCGAAATCGTCCAGCGTCTTGTAGGGCAGGTTGCGGTACAGCGCGGGCGAGGTGGCCATGCCGATGTGGTACAGCAGCAGCGTGTGGCCATCGGGTGCGGCCTTGGCCACCTTGTTGGCGCCGAGCGTGCCGCCGGCGCCGCCGACGTTCTCGACCACGATGGTGGCCCCGTTCAGCGGCTTGCGAAGGGCTTCGGCGAAGTCGCGCGCCACCTTGTCGGTGGGGCCGCCCGCCGCGAAGGGCACGACGATGGTGATCGGCTTGTCGGGGAAGGCCTGCGCGGCCGTGGCCAGGGCCGCCACGGCCAGTGCGATCGACAGCTTCTTCATGGCTTTGTCTCCAGGGTGGGTTGGCGAATGTTTCGATGCTAGGCAGTGATCTGCGCTGCGCGACGTGGAAACTACGTAGCCGGCCTTCAGTCGATGCGCCGCAGGTCCTCGATCAGCTTGCCGTCGTTGGGCAGTGCGCCGGGCGCCGCCAGGCGCACCTCGCAGCGCAGCTTGGTGATGTCGCGCATGCTGCCGGCCAACGCAGCCGAAAGCCCTTCGGCCTGCGACGCAGCCTCGGCATGCAGCGTCATGCGGTCGTTGGCCATCTCGCCCTCGATCACCAGCCGGGCCCGCGTCAGCTCGGGGTGGCGCTTCATCAGCTCGGCCACCTGGCTGGCATGCACGAACATGCCGCGCACCTTGGCGGTCTGGTCGGCGCGGCCCATCCAGCCCTTGATGCGCGCGTGCGTGCGGCCGGTGGGGCAGCGGCCGGGCAGGACCGCGCTCAGGTCGCCGGTGCCGAAGCGCACCAGCGGATAGTCCGGGTTGAGCGTCGTCACCACCACCTCGCCGACCTCGCCCTCGGGCACCGGTTCGCCGCTGCCCGGGCGCACGATCTCGACGATCACGCCCTCGTCGAGCACCAGGCCTTGTCGCGCAGCGGTCTCGTAGGCGATCAGGCCCACGTCGGCCGTGCCGTAGCTCTGGTAGGCATCGATGCCGCGCGCCAGCAGTGCATCACGCAATGCCGTGGGAAAGGCCTCGCCGCCGACCGAGGCCTTGCGCAGCGCCGGCAGCGCCAACCCCAGCTCATCGGCCTTCTCCAGCGCGATGCGCAGGAAACTGGGCGTGCCCGCGTAGGCGTCGGCACGCAGCTCGAGCATGGCCTGCAGCTGCAGCTCGGTGTTGCCCACGCCGCCGGGGAAGACCGTGCAGCCGATGGCCATGGCGCCGGTTTCCATCATCGAGCCGGCCGGAGTCAGGTGGTAGCTGAAGCTGTTGTGCACGAGGTCGCCGGGACGAAAGCCCGCGGCAAACAAGGCCCGGCCGAAGCGCCAGTAGTCGGCGGCATGGCCTTCGGGTTCGTAGATCGGGCCCGGCGACTGGAACACGCGGCGCGCGCGCCGCGTGGCACCTTGCCCGCGCCAGCCGATGGCCGAAAAGCCGCCGAAGGGGTCGCTGCCGCGCTGCGCCTTCTGGCGTTCGAGCAGTTCGTGCTTGCGGGTGACCGGCAATTGCGCCAGCGCCGGGCGCGAAGCGATGGCCTTGGCGTCGATGCCACGCAGGATCTCGGCGAAGGCCGTGGTGGTCTGCGCGGCGGCGATCTGCGCCGGCAATGCGGCGCAAAGCGCAGCCTCGCGTTCGCCCGGGTCACGCGTTTCCAGCGGGTCGAAGAATTCAGTCATCGCGGTCTCCCCACTGCTGCAGCGCCTTCTTCAGCTCGGCTGTGAAATCGCGTACCGCAGCGTTGCTGCCCAGGCTGCGCGCCTGCCACTGAGGGTTGGCGCGGCTGGGGCGCTTCACCATGGCCGCCGCCAGCTGTGCGCCATCGACGCGCAGGCGTGCGATGGCCAGGCCTCGTCGTTCGAACACGCCCTCGCGATCTGACAAGCCGAGATCGCGCAGCTCCCGCCTCAGGCGCTGCAAGGACTCTTCGGGTTTGAACGGGGGCGGCGCAAAGCCGCTGTCATCGGACATGGTGGGTTCAGGCCAGCCAACGCTTGCGGCGCTTGTAGCTCTTGACGTCGCGGAAGCTGCGCCGGTCGCCGCCGCCCATGCCGAGGTAGAACTCCTTGACGTCTTCGTTCTCGCGCAGATCCTTGGCCGCGCCTTCCATGACGATGCGGCCGCTCTCGAGGATGTAGCCGTGGTCGGCATAACGCAGCGCCATGTTGGTGTTCTGCTCGGCCAGCAGGAAGGTCACCTTCTCGCGCTGGTTCAGATCCTTGACGATCTCGAACACCTCTTCGACGATCTGTGGCGCCAGGCCCATGCTCGGTTCGTCCAGCAGCACCATCTTCGGGTTGGCCATCAGCGCGCGGCCGATGGCGCACATCTGCTGCTCGCCGCCCGAGGTATAGGCCGCCTGCGAACTGCGCCGTGTCTTCAGGCGCGGAAAGTAGTTGTAGACCTTGTCCAGCGTCTGCGCCACGGCGGCCTTGCCGTCCTTGCGCGTGTAGGCGCCGGCCATCAGGTTGTCCTCGATCGTCAGGTGCGCGAAGCAGTGGCGGCCTTCCATCACCTGGATCACGCCGCGTTGCACCATGTCCGAGGTGGACAACTTCTCGATGCGTTCGCCGCGCAGCTCGATGCTGCCCTTGGTGACCTCGCCGCGCTCGCCCGCCAGCAGGTTGCTCACGGCGCGCAGCGTGGTCGTCTTGCCGGCGCCGTTGCCGCCGAGCAGCGCCACCACGCCGCCTTCGGGCACCTGCAGGCTCACGCCCTTCAGCACCAGGATGACGTGGTTGTAGATGACCTCGATGCCGTTGACGTTGAGCAGGATGTTGGACATGACAGGTCCTTTGAACTCATCGAAGCGCCGCCCGCGGCGCTTCGATGAGGGCTCCGCAGGGAGCCCACCCCGCCCGGCGGGGATCGGGGTGCCCGGTACCCCTCCAGCCAGGAGGTAGGGGAAGGGGAGGGCGTCGTGCGAATTGGACCGACTCCTGGGGCGGAACGCGCCTCAGGACTGGCAGTCGTCCGGGGTGCGTCGGGTGATCTTCTTCTCCGCCGCGTACTTGTCTGCCGCGGCCTTGATCATCGGTTTGATGATCGACTGGTCGGCCTCGATCCAGTCGGAGGTGAAGTTCCACTTGCTGCCGTCCCAGGTGTGGATGCGTGCGATCGAGGCGCCGCGGTGGTCGGCACAGGAGGTGCTGATCGGCCGCATCACGCCGGCGAAGCCCAGCGCGTCGAGCTTCTTCTGGTCCAGCGCCAGGTTCTCGTAGCCCCAGCGGGCCTGCTCGCCGGTCATGACCTTGCCCTTTCCGTAGCGCTCCTGGGCGCGCTTGACACCCTCGACCGCCAGCATTGCCGCCACCAGCCCGCGCATGTACAGCACCTGCCCGACCTCGTCCTTCGGCCCGGTGCCCTGGCCCTTGGCATGCACGTTGGCCAGCACGTCCTTGACGACCTGCGAGTTCGGCTCGGCGCCATGCTGCAGCGCCAGGCCGTGGTAGCCCTTGGCGCCGTCACCCACGTCCTTGACGTCCGGCTCGGCCGCGGCCCACCACACGCCGTACATCTTGTCGCGCGGGTAGCCGGTGGCCACCGCTTCCTTCAGCGCGGTGGAGTTCATCACACCCCAGCCCCACAGGAACACATAGTCGGGGCGGTTCTGGCGGATCTGCAGCCAGGTGGCCTTCTGCTCCACCCCAGGGTGGGTCACCGGCAGCAGCTGCAGCGCGAAGCCGAGCTGCTTGGCGCGCTCTTCGAGCAGCGGGATCGGCTCCTTGCCGTAAGGGCTGTCGTGGTAGACCAGCGCGATCTTCTTGCCCTTGAGCTTGTCCAGTCCGCCTTCCTTCTTGCCGACATGCTGCACCAGGATGTCGGCCGCGTCC
>JAGTRL010000097.1 GCA_018261815.1 Pseudomonadota bacterium | reverse complement strand
CCAAGTACGAACCGACCTCTGTGCCGGACGCCGCAGCGCTATTTGACGCCCGTTTCATGCGTCGCGGGTCGCGCGAAGCGCGGTGGAGCAACTGATATGACCAAGACCGTAGAGATGGAAACCAGTGCCGGCACGATGCAGATCGAGCTGGATGACGAGCGCGCACCCGCCAGCGTGCAGAACTTCCTGGAGTACGTGCGCAAGGGTCACTACGACGGCACGGTGTTCCACCGTGTCATCAAGGGCTTCATGCTGCAAGGTGGCGGCTTCGATGCCGACATGAACCAGAAGCCCACTGCGGCAGCGATCCAGAACGAGGCCAACAACGGCCTGAAGAACAAGCGCTACACGCTGGCGATGGCGCGCACCTCGGCACCACACAGCGCGACCTCGCAGTTCTTCATCAACACCGTCGACAACGGCTTCCTCGACTTCACCGCCGAATCGGCGCAGGGCTGGGGCTATGCAGTCTTCGGCCGTGTGGTCAAGGGCACCGAAGTGGTGGACGCCATCGAGAAGGTGCGCACGGGCAACCGCGCCGGCCATGGCGACGTGCCGCTGGAGACGGTGACCATCGTGCGCGCGGTCGAGCTCGCCTGACGCGCCGTCTGCGGACGCGATGTCTGCCGCACCCGGCGTGCTGACGCCGGCCATGGAATGGGTGGCGCCCGACGACTGGCAGGTCATCGACTTCATCTCCGACCTGCACTTGAGCGACGCCCTGCCCCGCACCTTCGAGGCCTGGGCGGCGTACATGCAGGGCACCGTGGCCGATGCAGTGGTCATCCTCGGGGACCTGTTCGAGTTCTGGCCAGGCTCCGATGCGGTTCAACTGGATTTCGAGGCGCGTTGCATTCGGGTGATCCGCACTACCGCGGGCCAGCGTCACGTGGCGCTGATGGTCGGAAACCGCGACTTCCTGTTGACGCCGCAGTTTCTTCGGGACATCGGTGTACAGCCATTGACCGACCCGACTTTGCTTCGCGCCTGGCATCAGCAGGTCTTGCTGCTGACCCACGGCGACGCGCTATGCCTGGACGACGTCGCTTACCAGCAGTTCCGCGCCTGGACGCGCAACCCGGCCACGCAGGCGGACTTCCTGGCCCGGCCGCTGGCCGAACGCGTCAAGCTCGGTGCGGGCATCCGCCATGCCAGCGAGGCCGGCCGCCGCCAAGCGCCACCCGCCGGTGGCTGGGCCGACTTGGACCGGGCTGCCGCCGTGGCCTGCCTGCGGTCAGCGGGCGCCATCCACATGCTGCATGGACACACCCACCGGCCCGGCCATTCCGCGCTGGCCCCCGGCTTTGACCGGCAAGTGCTCAGCGACTGGGACCTGGACGACGTTCCGCCGCGTGCCGAGGTGCTGCGCCTGAGCCGCGACGGCATCGTGCGACTGGCCCCGCAAGCGGCCACCGCGGCCTGATGCGCGCTTTGTGGCAGCGGCTGCGCCAGCGCAGCGAGCAGCGTGCCATCCAGCGTCGCGCCATTCCGGACACGCTGTGGCAGCTGACGCTGGCGCGCTTTCCCTTCCTGGCCTTGCGCAACGCTGCGGATCTGCAGGAACTGCGGCGCCTGAGCAGTCTGTTTCTGGACAGCAAGGAGTTCAGCGGCGCCCACGGCCTGGAGGTCAGCGACGACATGGCGGTCGCCATCGCCGCACAGGCCTGTCTGCCCGTGCTCCGCTTGGGCTTGCGGCCCTATGACGGTTTCGTCGGCATCGTGGTGCACCCGGATGAAGTGCAGGTGAAGCGCGAGTACGTCGACGACGACGGCATCGTGCACGAATACGACGACGTGCTCGCTGGCGAGGCCATGGAGGGCGGCCCGGTGATGCTGTCCTGGCGTGACGTCAGCGAGGCTGGCCAGTCGGCCCAATGGGGCTACAACGTCGTGGTTCACGAGTTCGCGCATGTGCTGGACATGGGCGACGGCCTGGCCGACGGCATCCCGCCGCTGGCCAGCGCGGCGGAACGCCAGCGCTGGCAGGCTGTGCTAATGACGGACTACGAAGCCTTCTGTGAACGTGTCGATGCGGGTGAGGAGACCACGTTCGACCCCTACGGTGCGGAAAGCCCCGAGGAGTATTTCGCCGTTGCGTCGGAGGCCTTCTTCGTCGCGCCGCGGGAGATGCGCGCCGAGCATCCAGCGCTGTACCAGCTGTTGGCCGGCTACTACCGCCAGAACCCGGCCCACGAATCCTGAATCGAAACAGGCCGGTTGAATCGGCCTGTGGTCTTAGGCAGCGGTGATTTCCGGCCGCGCCTTGTCGCTCTTCTTCGGCGGCTGGATGTCGAGCAGGATCTCGCCCTTGTCGTCCACGTCCACCGTCAGGCGGCCACCATCGACCAGCCTGCCAAACAGCAGTTCGTCGGCCAGCGCGCGGCGGATCGTGTCCTGAATCAGGCGCTGCATCGG
Source organism: Pseudomonadota bacterium (assembly GCA_018261815.1). Taxonomy (GTDB): domain Bacteria; phylum Pseudomonadota; class Gammaproteobacteria; order Burkholderiales; family Burkholderiaceae_C; genus Rubrivivax. The sequence continues at coordinate 10,877 of JAGTRL010000097.1, read as the reverse complement.
TCGCGCGCCCATCAGCGGGTCGAAGCCCTTCTTCGCGAGATGCTTGCGCAGCGGGTCGGTGAAGGTGACCTCGACCTTCTTTTCGGCGAGCTGGCTTTCCAGCTGCAGCAGGAACTTGTCGACCACGCGCAGGATAATGTCCTCGTCCAGCGCGCGGAAGGACACGATCGCATCCAGTCGGTTACGGAACTCGGGCGTGAACAGCCGCTTGATATCCGCCATTTCGTCGCCGGCTTCGCGGGCGTTGGTGAAGCCGATGGTCGCCTTGTTCATCGTCTCGGCACCGGCATTGGTGGTCATGACGATGATGACGCTGCGGAAGTCGGCCTTGCGCCCGTTGTTGTCGGTCAGCGTGCCGTGATCCATCACCTGCAACAGCACGTTGAAGACATCCGGATGCGCCTTCTCGATCTCGTCGAGCAGCAGGACTGCATGCGGCTTTTTGCTGATGGCCTCGGTAAGCAGGCCGCCCTGGTCGAAGCCGACATAACCCGGCGGCGCTCCGATCAGCCGGCTGACCGCATGGCGCTCCATGTACTCGGACATGTCGAAGCGGATCAGCTCGATGCCCATGATGTAGGCCAACTGCTTGGCGACCTCGGTCTTGCCCACGCCGGTCGGGCCGCTGAACAGGAAGGAGCCGATCGGACGGTCCGGCTTGCCCAGGCCCGAGCGCGCCATCTTGATGGCCGACGCCAGCGCCTCGATCGCCGGCTCCTGGCCGAAGACCACGCTCTTCAGGTCGCGGTCGAGCGTTTTCAGCTTGCCGCGGTCGTCGGTGGACACGCTGGCCGGCGGGATGCGCGCGATCTTGGCGACGATCTCTTCCACCTCGAGCCGGGTGATGGTCTTCTTTTGCTTGTTCTTGGGCAGGATGCGCTGCGCCGCGCCCGCCTCGTCGATGACGTCGATGGCCTTGTCCGGCAGGTGCCGGTCATTGATGTACTTCGACGACAGCTCGGCCGCGGCCTGCAGCGCGCCGACGGCGTATTTCACGCCATGGTGCTCCTCGAAGCGCGACTTCAGGCCCTTCAGGATCTCGATGGTCTGCTCCACCGAGGGCTCGATCACGTCGACCTTCTGGAAACGCCGCGACAGCGCCGCGTCCTTCTCGAAGATGCCGCGGTATTCGGTGAAGGTGGTGGCACCGATGCACTTCATCGCACCGGTGGACAGCGCCGGCTTGAGCAGGTTGCTGGCATCCAGCGTGCCGCCGCTGGCCGCACCGGCACCGATCAGCGTGTGGATCTCGTCGATGAACAGGATGGCGTGCGGCTGATCCTTCAGTTGCTTGAGCACGCCCTTCAGGCGCTGCTCGAAGTCACCGCGGTACTTGGTGCCGGCCAGCAGCGCGCCCATGTCCAGCGAATAGACGGTGGACGCGGCCAGCACCTCGGGCACGTCGGCCTGGGTAATGCGCCAGGCCAGGCCTTCGGCGATGGCGGTCTTGCCAACGCCGGCCTCGCCGACCAGCAGCGGGTTGTTCTTGCGCCGGCGGCACAGCACTTGGATGACACGCTCGACCTCGTGCTCGCGGCCGATCAGCGGGTCGATCTTGCCGTCGCGGGCCAGCTGGTTCAGGTTCTGCGTGAACTGGTCCAGCGGCGAGCCCTTCGCATCGCCGCCCTCTTCCTTTTCGGACTCGCCGCCGCCGCTTTCGTTGGACTTGCTCGGCTCCGGCGGGTCGCTCTTCTTGATGCCGTGGGCGATGAAGTTAACCACGTCCAGGCGGGTCACGCCCTGCTGGTGAAGGTAGTACACCGCGTGTGAATCCTTCTCGCCGAAGATCGCCACCAGCACGTTGGCGCCGGTCACTTCCTTCTTGCCGCTGCCGGTGCTTTGCACATGCATGATGGCGCGCTGGATCACCCGCTGGAAGCCCAGCGTCGGCTGCGTGTCCACCTCTTCGGTGCCGGAGACGGTGGGCGTGTTTTCCTTGACGAAGGTGACCAGGCTCTTGCGCAGGTCGTCGATGTTGGCGGCGCAGGCACGAAGCACCTCGGCGGCCGAAGGGTTGTCCAGCAGCGCCATCAGCAGGTGCTCGACGGTGATGAATTCATGCCGCTGCTGCCGTGCCTCCACGAAGGCCATGTGCAGGCTGACTTCCAGTTCTTGCGCAATCATGCGGCCTCCATAGTGCACTGCAAAGGGTGCCCGACGCGACGCGCCGCGGCCACCACCAACTCCACCTTTGTGGCGGCGACGTCCTTCGGGTAGACGCCGCACACCGCACGCCCCTCATGGTGAATCTTCAGCATGATGAGTGTGGCGGTTTCCAAGTCCCGCTGGAAGTACTGTTGCAGAACCATCACGACAAATTCCATGGGCGTGTAGTCGTCGTTCAGCATCAGCACCTGGTACATGCGCGGCGGTTTCGTCCGCAGCGCCTTTCGCTCTGCCACCACCGCACCCTGCCCATTATCCGGGCGCGGTGCCACCGGGGCAGGGACAGGAGGCGTCGGCTTTTCCTCAGGCATAAGCCATTCTATCGAGTTGAATCGTTCGTCGTAGGGCCGCCCGGCCTGCCCCTCGCACTGTGGGCATATTGCACCAAAGCGGCCCACTTCAAGTCGGCATGGCGCCAGCCTGGCGCACGGCGGGTATGCTCGAATTCTTCGCGCCGGACCCCTTCAGTCAGGAGATCTCCATGCCCAAAGCCTCGAGCAAGGTCGCATCGCCGCGACGCGCGACGCGTGCCAAGTCGTCGTCGACCGAGCTGGCTCAGCAGCCGACGCTGCAGCAGGCGGGTGGCGCCGCGGTGCGCTCGCTGGCGCGACAACTGCATTCCTGGACCGGCACGCTGCTCGGCGGCGTCGGCACCGCGGCCGACATGTCGCTGGCGCTGGCCGCTGCCTCGGTGCAGCGGCCAGGCCCAAAGGCAGCGGTGGCCAAGGCCGCGGCGCTGGTGCGCGACGCGCGCGAGGCCGCCGGCCTGACGCTGGACGACCTGGGCGCCGCGCTCGACCTGAAGGACCCGACCTTCATGGCGCTGGTGGAAAGCGGCAAGGTCGGCCTGCCCTTCGAGATGATCCTGCGCATGGCCACCATCCTGGGCCGCAACGACCCCATCACCTTCATCCTGCAACTGACGCGCTCGTACAACCCGCGGGTGTGGAAGTCGCTGGAGGCGCTGGGCATCGGCAAGCTGCTGGTGCAGGCCGGCCGCGAGCGCGAGTTTGCCAACATCTACCGCAGTAATACCGCGGCGCGGCAGTTGTCCGACAAGGATTTCGCCGCGGCGCTGGCCTTCTCGGCCGCAGCCTTGGACAGCGCATTGGTCTTCCTGGGCCATGCCAAGAAGCCCGAGGCGGCCAAGGCCGGGACGCCCAAGACCGCCGGTTGAAGCCTGCGCTGGGCGCACCAGTGCAAAGTTGATCTGAGACAAGGCCATACACCGTCCGTGGTGCGACGCTTTGCGCACCTTATTGAGGAGTGTCGATGTCACACGCCGCGCTGCGCGTCATTCACGATGAACATGCCGCCTTGGCGGCCATGCTGCGTTCGATACTGCTGCTGCTCTCGCAGCACCGCCGCGAGGGTACGCTGCCCGACTTCGCCGCGCTGCGGGCGATGCTGTTCTACATGGACGAGTTTCCCGAGCAGCGCCACCACCTCAAGGAATCGCAGTTGCTGTTCCCGAAGCTGCGCCTGCGCACCGCCGAGGCCAACCATGTACTCGACCGCCTCGACCAGGAACATGCCCGCGGCGAACGGGCCATCCGTGACCTGGAACACGCGCTGCTGGGCTTCGAGATGATGGGCGAGCCGCGCCGCGAGGCCTTCGAGCAGGCGGCGCAGCAGTACGCCGACTTCTATTTCCAGCACATGTCGCTGGAGGAGAAGCAGATCATGCCGCTGGCCGAAAAGCTGCTGACCGCCCAGGATTGGGCCGAGCTGGACGAGGCCTTCGCCGCCAATCGCGACCCGCTCACCGGCCACGAGCCGGACGACGACTATCGGGCGCTGTTCAGCCGCATCGTCAATGCACTGCCAGCCCCGCTGGGGCTGGGCGCAGCGCACTGATCCGCGCGCCGCGCCGGTTCACTTCGGTGCGGCGGCATCGGCCGCGCGCACCAGCAGCACCGGCACCGGGCTCTCGCGCAAGACCAGCTCCGCATCGCTGCCCAGCGTCAGGCGGCGCAAGCCGCGCCGGCCATGCGTGCCCATCACGATCAGGCCGACGCCAGCACTGGCCGCTTCCTTCAGGATCAGGTCGCACACGCGCAGCCCCGGGTCGCAGCGCAGCCCGCTGTCGGCCTTGACGCCGCGGCTGCGCGCCAATGCCAACCCGTCGGCCAGCAGCTTCTCGCCCGAGGCGCGCCAATCGTCAAGCAGCTGGTTCGGCGGTGCGAACACCGAGACCTCGGCGATCAGCAGCCGGGCATCGACCACGTTCAGCAAGTGCAGCGTCGAGCCCAGCCTGCTGGCCAACGCGATGGCCTCTTCCAGACCGCGCTGGGCGGTGGCGCCGCCATCGATGGGAACCAGGATGCGCTCGTACACGATCGTCCTCCAGTACTCGCCGCCCAGTGCGGCTCGCGGCAAGTTTGCACCATGGCGGTGCCCGCCGGGTTGCTCCGGGTCAACGCAGAGACAAAGCTGCTACGCTCCCCGGCCTGTCCTGCTTGCCGACAATTCCACAGTGAGTGCCTTGACCCATATTGCCGTGCTCGACGACGAAGTCGACATCACCCGGCTGCTGGCCGGCTACCTGCAGGGCCACGGCTTCAGGGTGACGCAGCTGCACAGCGGCGCGGCGCTGATGGACACACTGCGTGACGACCTGCCGGCGCTGGTCCTGCTCGACCTGGGCCTGCCCGGCGAGGACGGCTTCACCATCGCCCGGCAGCTGCGCGAGCATTGGCACTGTGGCCTGGTCATCGTCACGGGTCGCGGCGACGCAGTCGACAAGGTGGTCGGTCTGGAGGTCGGCGCCGACGACTACGTCACCAAACCCTTCGACCTGCGCGAGCTGCTGGCTCGCATCAAGGCGGTGCTGCGGCGCGTGGCGCCGCCTGCCCCCGCGGCGACCGGGGCGATGCCGGCCACCGATCGCAGCCGGCTGCGATTTGCCGGCTGGCTGCTCGACGTCGGCGCACGCCGGCTGAGCAACGCCTCAGGCCAGGACGTGGTGCTGACCAGCGGCGAATTCGACCTACTGTGCACATTTGCCCAGCACCCGGGTCGGGTGCTGTCGCGCGACTTCCTGCTCGAATCCACGCGAGGCCGTGAGGCCGCGCCTTTCGACCGCACGATCGACGTGCAGGTGGGCCGGTTGCGCAGGAAGCTGGAGCCCGACGCGGTGGAGCCGCAGATCATCAAGTCGGTGCGCGGCGCCGGCTACATCCTGGTGCCGGCGGTGGACGTGGAATGAGCCCCGGCGGCAAGTCCAAACCCGGCTCCGCATCTGTGCCCGTGGCGCGCCGCTCCGAGGAAGCGCTGCTGCGTGGGCTGTTCCACGCCTACCCCGATGCGCTGCTGCTGGTCGATGCCGACGGGCAGATCGTGCGCGCCAACCCCGCCGCCGCGCGCTTGCTCGGCTATGGCGAGGACGAACTGACCGGCTTGAGCGTCGATGCGCTGGTGCCCCAGGCCTTCCGCTCACGCCATGCCGAGTTCCGCCGCGGTTATGCCCGAGCGCCGCGCTCGCGGCCGATGGGCCTGCAGACGGAACTGGTGGCCTTGCGCAAGGACGGCAGCGAGGTCATGGTCGAGATCGCGTTGAGCCCGCTGCAGGACCAGGGCCAGTCCTTCGTCGTCGCGGCCATCCGCGACATCGCAGCCTATCCGCGGGTGCAGCAGGCGCTGCGGCGCGCACGCTACAGCGAGCACCTGGCGCAGCTCGGCCGGCTGGCGGTGGACGAGCGCGATCCGCAGGTGGTGCTGGTGCACGGCCCGGCGGTCGCTGCCGAGGCCCTGCAGGCTGACTCCGCCATGGTCTTCCTGCTCGACGGCAACGGTGTCGAGTTCAGCCTGGTCAGCGGCGTTGGCCTGCTCGACGGCGAGTATGTCGGCATGCGCCTACCCAACCTGCCCGACACCCTGCCCGGCTACGTGCTGCGTCAGGGCCGTCCAGTGGCCGTGCCCGAACTGGACCACGACAGCGGCTTCTCCCTGCCAGCACACTGCGTGGCCGCCGGCGTGCAGGCGATGCTGGCGGTGCCATTGTCCGATCGCGGCCGCACGATCGGCGCGGTGGCGGTGTGTTCGCGCCTGGCGCAGCGCTTCGGCGCTGACGAGCAGCGCTTTTTGGAGTCGTTATCCAACCTGTTGGCCACCTGCCTGCAGCGCGCCCAGTCCGAGGATGCGCTGAAGCATGCGCAGCGCCTGGAAAGCGTCGGCCAACTCACTGGAGGCATCGCCCACGACTTCAACAACCTGCTCACCGTCATCCAGGGCAACCTGCAGGTGCTGGAAGAACTGCCAGCACTGGCCGACGATGGCTACGGGCAGCAGCTGGTCGCAGCCGCCACCCGCGCCTCGCGGCGCGGCGCGGAGCTGACCGGCAAGCTGCTTGCCTTCTCGCGCCGGCAGGTGCTGCAGCCCAACTCGTTGAACGTCGGCCAGTTGCTTCATTCGCTGGCCGACATGCTGCGCCGCACGCTCGACCAGCGCATCCACATCGAGGTCGAGGTGGCCCCGGCCTGCCCGCCGGTGCTGGCCGACCCCGGCCAGTTGGAGTCGGCGTTGCTCAACATTGCCATCAACGCCCGCGACGCCATGCGCGAAGGCGGCACGCTGCGTTTCGCGGCCCAACCCTGCGGCGCGTTGCCAGCCGAGGTGCGCAACAACCTGGACGACCCCAGCGCGTCGGAGGACGGCTTCGTTGCCATCGCAATCTCCGACACCGGCAGCGGCATGACCGAGGCAGTCAAGCAGCGCGCCTTCGAGCCCTTCTTCACCACCAAGGAAGCCGGCCGCGGCACCGGCCTGGGCCTGAGCACCGTGTACGGTTTCGTGCGCCAGTCCAAGGGCGCGTTGTGGCTGGACAGTGCGCCCGACGCCGGCACCACGCTGACGCTGTACCTGCCGCGGCCCTGGGACACCATCACCGGGTTCGAGGAACCGAGCGAGCCCGGCCAGGCGCTGCCGGCCGGCCTGAAGGTGCTACTGGTCGAGGACGATGCCGAGGTGCGCGAGGTGGTGCGCAATTTCCTGGACAGCCTGCACTGCCAGGTGACGCTGGCCGCCAGCGGCGAGCAGGCCCTGCTGGCCCTGGGGCCGGAGGCGGATTTCGACCTCCTGCTCAGCGACATCGCCCTCGGACCGGGCATGCGCGGCACGCGCCTGGCCGCGCTGGCGCAAGCACGGCTGCCGCGCATGGCGGTGCTGCTGATGTCCGGATACTCGGCCGAACTGCTCGACGCCGACCGCGACGCGCCGCTCAGCTGGGAACTGCTGCGCAAGCCCTACACGCGGGCGGAACTGGCACTGGCGATGGCGCGGCTGATGGCCACGCGCGACCCGGCGGCCTGACTACTGCAGCACCACGTCGGCCGGCGCCAGGCTGCGCTGCACATACTCGGCCAGCGCCTCGACCTGTGGGATCTGGATGTCGCGGCGGCCCTTCTCGGCAAAGTGGATCAGCTGGCAGCGGGCCAGCCGCGACAACGCGCGGCTCACCGTCTCCAGCGTCATGCCCAGGTAGTTACCGATCTCGGCACGGGTCATGCGCAGCGTGATCTGGTCGGTGCGCATGCCGCGCCGCGCCAGCGATTCGGCCCAGTAGCGCAGGAAATCAGCCACCCGCGCGTCGGCACTCAGCGTGCATACCGACATCAGCGAATCACGATCATGGGCGATCTCGCGGCTCATTGCCTCATGCAGCAGCTTCAGCAACTCGGGCTGACGCGCGCAGGCGGCGAGCATGCGGTCATAGCGCAGCACCCAGACCTCGCCGGTGTCCATGGCCACCGCGTCGCAGCTGTAACGGCCACCGGCGATACCGTCGAAGCCGAGCCAGTCGCCACGGAACTTCAGCCCGACCACCAGTTCGCGCCCGTCGGGTGCCAGGTTGACGATCTTGAAGAAGCCGGAATTCAACACGTACAGGTTGCCGAAGCGCTCGCCGCTCTGGTAGATCAGGTCGCCAGCATGCACGATGCGCCGCTGCGGCGCGAACACCTCGTTCAGCAGCGCCAGCGTATCGGCGATCGACTGGCTGGCACGGCGGTTGGCCTCGTCGCGGAGCGTCGAGGCTGGCGTGGCCGCCAGCGGCCGCACGAAGGAGGTGGTTTCGCTCGTCGAGGGGGTGCTGAGCATCTGGTTCTCCTGAAGGCCCGAGGCCGTTTGATTGGATGAGGGCGATGCTAGGCAGCACCTGCCAACACCGTGTCAACGACGCGGGTCGCTCGGTAACGGTGTGTGAATGCAGGGTGACGGAACGGTGTCACAGCAGGTACTGAGCGACGGCTTGATGCCGGTCAAGCTGCGCGAAAGGCGCTTGGTTAGGCTTCGCCAACTCTCCATGCTCACGCACACGCATCCCCGGCTGTTCATGGGTTCTGCCCGCACGCCACGCCACGCTCCGGCCCCCGCCTCGCTGCCGCCGGGCGACGAAAGGGCCTTGCTCGAACAAGCTCGAAGCTTGCAGCGTGCGTCCGCGGCAGGCCGCGTGCAACCGCTGTTGCGCGGCAAGAACCTGGGGTTGCTGTGTGCGGACGACACCCAGGCTCAGGCGCTGCTGTTCCGTCAGGCGGCCAGCGAACTGGGCGCGCACGTGGCTCATATCGGCATGAGCCTGTCCGAGTGCAGCGCCGCACAGGAGGTGACACACACCGCGCGCATGCTCGGCCGGCTGTACGACGCGGTCGAGTGCCAGGGTCTGCCGACGGCCATGGTGCAGCAGATGGCCGAGGTCTCGGGCATCGCCGTGTACGACGGCCTGGCCAGCAACGAGCGGCTGATTTCGCGCCTGGCCGCGCAACTGGGCGACGAAGCCTCGGCAGGCGAGAACAGGCGTTTCGTGTTGCAAGCCCTGCTTCTGCACACCATCGTTTAGCACTGTTGCGCTCGATCAAGACGCGGCGTGTCGCGAGCTTGAAGAATGGGCGCAACGACGCGGGACTCGACTGAATACGCGGCGTGGGAGCTGAGGCAATGCAATTGCGCTTTCTGGGTGGAGCGGGCAGCGTCACCGGGTCGAAGGTGATGGTCGAACACGAAGGCCGTCGCCTGTTGCTCGATTGCGGCCTGTTCCAGGGGCTCAAGCAGTTGCGGCTGCACAACCGTTCGGCGCTGGCGGTGCCCAGCCGCTCGATCGACGGGGTGGTGCTGACCCAGGCGCATCTGGCGCACAGTGGCTTCCTGCCAAGGCTGGTGGAGTTGGGCTTCGAAGGTCCTGTGCATGCGACGCCGGCGACCGTGGAGCTGTGCCAGCTGCTGCTGCCCGAAGCCGGCCGGCTGCTCGAAGAGGAAGCGCGCCAAGCCAACCAGGTGGGCTATACCAAGCATGCACCGGCCCAGGCGCTCTACACCGAAGCCATGGCCATGCGGACCTTGCAGCGGCTGCAGCCGCACCGTCATGACGAGTTGTTCGAACCGGTGCCCGGTTTCATCGCCCGCCTGCGGCCGTCCGGCCAGGTGCTGGGCGCGGCCAGCGTGCACCTGCGCTGCGGCAGTCATTCGATGCTCTATGCCGGCGCACTGGGCCGCGCCGACGATCCGTTGCTGAATGCCCCGGCGCCGCCCGAAGGCGCCGATCAGCTGCTGGTCGAGGCCACCTACGGCAACCGCCAGCACCGCCTGCCCGACGCAATGGCGCGCCTGTCCAAATTGATCGGCCGCACGGCCGCGCGCGGCGGCGTGGTGCTGCTGCCGGCCCATGCGGCCGGACCGGCGCAGCTGTTGCTGCATGCCATCCGCCAGCTCAAGGCCAGTGGGCGCATTCCGGACCTGCCGGTCTACCTGGACAGCCGCATTGCCGCCGATGTGGTTTCGGTGTACCAGCGCTACCCGGAGGAACTTCGCCTGGACGCGCCGTCCTGCCAGGCCCTGCTGCAGGACGTAAAGGTCGCGCAAAGCACCGAGGAGGCACTGGCGCTGAGCCGGCTGAAGGTGCCGGGCATCCTGATTGCCATCGAGGGCGTGGCCTACGGCCGCGCATTGGCGCAGCACCTCAAGCTGCTGGCGCCGGACCCACGCAATGCCATCGCCTTCACCAGCTTTCAGCCGGCGGGCACGCGGGGCGCGGCGCTCCTGGCCGGCAAGCCGCAGATCAAGGTCCAGGGCGACTGGATTTCGGTCCGCGCCGAGGTGCTGGCCCTGGATGGCCTGTCCGGCCATGCCGACCGTCATGGCCTGCTCGACTGGATCTTGGCACTGCCGCATGCGCCGAAGCATGTGTACCTGATGCAAGGCGAGCCCGAGGCGGCCGACAGCCTGCGCCAAGCCATCGCCGAGCGGCAGCCGTGGCCCTGCTCGGTGCCGGAGTACCTGGAGCTGGCCAACATCCGCGAGGACGAAGCCCTGGAACACCAGGGCATGCCGGGTTGAAGCTCAGCCCGCCTTGGGCTGGGCGAATTCGTCGAAGGCCGCCACCGCGCTGGCGGCATACATCAGCGACGGCCCGCCGCCCATGTAGGTGGCCACGGCCAGCGTCTCGTCCAGTTCCTGGCGCGTGGCCCCGAGCCGGACCAGCGACTTGGTGTGGAAACCGATGCACGGATCACAGCGCACGGCCACGCTCAGCGCCAGCGCGATCAGCTCCTTGGTCTTGGCATCCAGCGCTCCCGCCGCGGTGGCGGCACGGCCGAGTTCGTTGAAGGCCTTCATCACTTCCGGGGTGCTGCTGCGCAGCTCGCCCAGCCGCGTCGAAACGGCCTGCGTCAGTTCGCGGTATTTCGCGGTGGTTCCCGACATGCTTGACTCCTTTTATC
>JAGTRL010000096.1 GCA_018261815.1 Pseudomonadota bacterium | reverse complement strand
GCAGTACAAGACCGAATACGGCAACGTCAGCACGGCCAGCATCGGCGCCATCCAGCGCGGGCTGCTGCAGATCGGCGAGCAGGGCGGCGACCGCTTCTTCGGCGAGCCGATGCTCGACATCGCCGACTTCATGCAGACGACCGACGGCCAGGGCGTGGTCAACATCCTGGCGGCTGACCAGCTGATGAATTCACCCCGGCTGTATGCCACCTTCCTGCTGTGGATGCTCAGCGAGCTGTTCGAGCAGCTGCCCGAGGTGGGCGACCTGGAGAAACCGAAGCTGGTGTTCTTCTTCGACGAGGCGCATCTGCTGTTCAAGGACGCGCCGGCCGCGCTGGTCGAGCGCATCGAACTGGTGGTGCGGCTGGTGCGCAGCAAGGGCGTGGGCGTGTATTTCGTGACGCAGAACCCGCTGGACATCCCCGACACCGTGCTGGCCCAGCTGGGCAACCGCGTGCAGCACGCACTGCGCGCCTTCACGCCGCGCGACCAGAAGGCCGTCAAGGCCGCGGCCAGCACCATGCGCGCCAACCCCGGGCTGGACATCGAGACCGCCATCACCGAACTCGCCGTGGGCGAGGCGCTGGTCAGCTTCCTCGACCAGAAGGGCCGGCCGAGCGTGACGCAGCGCGTCTATGTGCTGCCGCCGGGCAGCCAGATCGGGCCGATCACACCCGAGCAGCGTGCCGCGCTGATCGGCAGCTCGCTGGTCGCCGGCACCTACGAGAAGACCCAGGACCGCGAGTCCGCATACGAAAAGCTCAAGGGTCGTGCCGAAGCCAGCGGCGATGCAGCACAGGAGATGGCGGCCCAACCCGGCGCCGGCGCGGCCGGCGACGGCGGCATGGTGGGCGAGCTCAAGGACCTGCTCTTCGGCAAGACCGGGCCGCGCGGCGGCAAGCACGAGGGCCTGGTAGAGAAGGCGGCGTCGTCGGCAGTGCGCAGCATGGGCTCGGCGATGGGCCGCGAGATCTTCCGCGGCGTGCTCGGCGGGTTGCTGGGCGGGTCGAAGCGACGCTGAGCCCCGCCGCGGCGCAGGCCGCACAATCGCTCGTCCTTCCCATAGCCCAAGGCGCGCCGTGCAGATACTGAAATGGTTGATGTTCGGCACGGCTGCGCTGGCCGTGCTGGTGCTCGTGGCAGCCCAGCTCGGCGCGTTCAGCGGCCAACTGCCGGGCAACATGGGCGCACGCGACGGCCGGCTGCGGCCGCCGTCGAAGACACCCAACAGCGTCAGCAGCCAGGCCGACCTGTGGGCGCAGCACCCGATGCAGGACTACGCGCGCATCGCGCCGCTGGCGCTGAAGGGCAGCGGCCCGGCGACGATGGCGCAGATCAAGCGCATCGTCGAGGCCCTGCCCGGCGCCAAGGTGGTGGAGTCCCGCGGCGACTACCTGTACGTGCAGTTCACGACGCGGTGGATGAAGTTCGTCGACGACGCCGAGTTCTGGTTCGACCCGGTCCATGCAGTGGTCCAGGTGCGCTCGGCCTCGCGCCTGGGCCGCAAGGACTTCGGCGTCAACCGCGCGCGCATCGAGGCCATCCGCCAGGCGCTGGCCGGCTCCGGCGGCTGAACGTCCGCATCTGGCACCGCCTTGGCGCCTGCTCGCGCCACCCGACGGCATCCGGTCGCAAGCCCGCACTTCGACGCCACGCCGCAGGTCCAGAATGCCAGGCGATGTCCTCCCTGCACCCCTCCCTGCCCGGCGCGCTGGCGCCATCCGGCCACAGTCCCTGGCGCCGTGCAGGCGTCCAGCTGTTGCGCGGCGGGGCGATGGTGCTGGTGCTGAACCTGGCCATCGCCACGCTGCTTACCGTCGGCGGGCTGGGCCCGTTCAAGAGCAATCTGGTGGTGTCGATGTGCATCGGCCTGGTGTGCTGGCTGATCATCGATGGGGGCCGCCATGCGGTGGCCGTGCTGCGTGACCGCTGGCGCGCCGCCCGCGGCCTGCCACCCGGCCGGCCTTTCGGCTTCCCGGGCTGGCACTGGTTGCTGGCGTTGTGCGCATTGGGCTTGGTGCTGGGCCCGGTCCTGGGCAACCTGCTGGCGGCGCAGATCAGCGGCGATCACATCCCCGGCCTGTGGCCCTTTGCCGGCAGCGGCACCGGCATGACCTGGCTGCTGACGCTGCTGGCGTCGGCCATTGCCGTGCTGACCCTGTCGCTGCTGGAGCGGCTGAGCCATGCACGCGCCGACGCCGAGGCGGCCCGCCGCGTCGCCGCCGAGAACCAGCTGAAGCTGCTGGAATCGCAGCTCGAACCGCACATGCTGTTCAACACGCTGGCCAACCTGCGGGTGCTGATCGCCATGGACCCACCGCGTGCCCAGGCCATGCTCGACCGGCTGATCGCCTTTCTGCGCGCCACGCTCAATGCCTCGCGCAGTTCGATGCACCCGCTGGCTACCGAGTTCGAGCGCATCGGCGACTACCTGGCCTTGATGGGCGTGCGCATGGGCCAGCGGCTGCAGACGCAGTTGTCGCTGCCCGAAGAGTTGCGCGCGGTCGGCGTGCCGCCGCTGCTGCTGCAGCCGCTGGTGGAAAACAGCATCAAGCACGGCCTGGAACCCAAGGTCGCCGGTGGCCGCATCGAGGTCAGCGCCCGGCGCGACGGCGACATGTTGGTGCTCAGCGTGCTCGACAGCGGCGTCGGCCTGGGCAGCGTTGCGCCTGCAAGCCACACCCGTTTCGGGCTGCAGCAGGTACGCGAGCGATTGCACACGCTCTACGGCAGCCGCGCCGGCCTGGAACTGCAGGAGGCCGCGGGCGGCGGCACACTGGCGCGCATCCGCCTGCCGCTGCCCCTATGAGCCGCCCCACTGCGCTGATTGCCGAAGACGAGCCGCTGCTGGCCGAGGCGCTGCGCGCCGACCTGGCAACGCTGTGGCCCGAGCTGCAGGTGGTGGCGCTGGCCGGCGACGGCCAGCAGGCGCTGGAGCAGGCGCTGGCGCTGCGGCCCACGCTGTGCTTCCTGGACATCCGCATGCCGGGCCTGAGCGGCCTGGAGGCGGCGCGGGCGCTGACCGAGGACTGGCCGGAGGGACCGCATTTCCCGCTGCTGGTGTTCGTCACCGCCTACGACCAGTACGCCCTGCAGGCCTTCGACGCCCAAGCGGTGGACTACCTGCTCAAGCCGGTGGACAGCGCCCGGCTGGCGGCGTGCATCGCCCGGCTGCAGCGCACGCTGGCCACCCGCCAGGGTGCGGCACAGGAGCTGAGCTCCAGCGTGGAAAAGCTGCGCGCACTGCTCGGCGCTGCCCCGCCGCCCGGCAGCGTGCCGCGGCTGGAGGTGATCCAGGCGCAGGTCGGCGCCACGGTGCACCTGGTGCCGGTGTCCGAGGTCCTCTACTTCGAAGCCGCCGACAAGTACCTGCGCGTCGTCACCGCCGAGCGCGAGCACCTGATCCGCACCTCGCTGCGCGAGCTGTTGCCGCAGCTGGACCCGAATGTGTTCTGGCAGGTGCACCGCGGCACGGTGGTGCAGGCGCGCTGCATCGCCAGTGCGCGGCGTGACGAGTCCGGCAAGGCCATCCTGACGCTCAAGGGCCGCAGCGAGACGCTGACCGTGAGCCGGCTCTACGCGCACCTGTTCAAGGGCATGTAGTACGCCGCGGCCGCGGCTGGCTTGGCGCCACGGCGGGCGCATTTCATCGCCTCAGCCGTCGTTTCGTCGCGCCACCCCACCCCGAGAGCCGCTCGCGGCCGACACTGGCGCCATCGACACCCCGAGATGCCCACCACCATGCGCAAGTTCCTGATCACCCTGCCCCTGGTCGCCCTGCTGCTGCTGGCCGGGCTGGCCGCCGCCATCGCCTTCGGCGGGCCGGGTGAGCCGCCGCCGATGGCCAGCATCACCGACCCGTTCAAGGACGTCGACTACTCCGGCCTGCCCGCGACCCGCCAGTTCGCGGCCCGCGACGGCACGCGCCTGGCCTACCGGGCCTATGCACCGTTCGGCCTGCCACGCGGCAGCGTCGTGCTGGTGCACGGCTCGTCGGCCAGCAGCGCCAGCATGCACGTGCTGGCGCGGGCGCTGGCCGATTCCGGCCTGGCGGCCTATGCGTTGGACATTCGCGGTCATGGTGAGTCGGGCACCAAGGGCCGGATCGACTATGTCGGCCAGCTGGACGACGATCTGCAGGACTTCATGCGCAGCGTGCAGCCGGCGCGCCCGGCCACGCTGGCCGGTCTGTCGGCCGGCGGCGGCTTTGCGCTGCGCGTGGCCGCCGGCGAGCGCCAGACGCTGTTCGACCAGTACCTGCTGCTCGCCCCGTTCATCAGCCAGGACGCACCCACCTACCGAGCGGACAGTGGCGGCTGGGTGCGTGTCGGCATCCCGCGCATCGTGGCGCTGAGCCTGCTGGATGCCGTGGGCGTGCAGGCCTTCGGCGCGCTGCCGGTGTCGCGCTTCGCGCTCAACGAGCAGGCCAAGGCAACGCTGACGCCGAGCTACAGCTATGCGCTGGCCAGCAATTTCCGGCCACGCGCCGACTGGCGCGGCAGCATCCGCAGCGCCCACCAGCCGATGCGGCTGCTGGCCGGCGAGCAGGACGAGGCCTTTCATGCCGAGCGCTATGTCGGGCTGTTCCAGGCCGAGGGCAAGGACGTGCCGGTGACGCTGTTGCCAGGAGTCAGTCATGTCGGGCTGACCCTGCAGCCGCAGGCCGTGCAGGCGGTGGTGGCGGCTGTCCAGTCGCTGCAGGCCGGACCCTCCATCGCCCTGCGCTGACCCACAGCCACCCGGAGGCGACGATGAATGCGTTTCTCGGTCTGATGCAGCGCCACCCGCTGATCTTCTTCCACCTGGTCACTGCCGTCGGCGCACTGCTGCTCGGCCTGTTCATGCTGCTGCGGCGCAAGGGCACGCGCAGCCATCGCCTGCTCGGCTGGGTCTGGGTGGCACTGATGGGCGGTACCGCGCTGGCCTCCGCCTTCATCCGCGACTACCACCTGCCGAACGTCTTCGGCTACACGCCGATCCACCTGTTCACCGTGACCGTGGCGGCAATGCTGCCGCTGGGCATCTGGTACGCGGGGCGCGGTCGCGTCGACAGGCACCGCAAGACCATGCAGCGTTTGTACATCGGCGCCTGTGTCGTCGCCGGGCTGTTCACCCTGCTGCCGGGGCGCTTCCTGGGCAGCCTGTTGTGGGGCGGGCCGATGAGCGGCATTGCCTCCTGACCCTCGATCACGACCGGAGAAAGACCATGACCCGACTCACCGAACCCGAACTGCAACGCCGCGCGCAGCGCCGCGTGAAGCAGAAGATGGGCTTCTACATCCATGCCACCGTCTACGTGCTGGTCAACCTGGGCCTGGCGGCGATCGACTTCGCCAACGGCGGCAAGAGCTGGCATCTGTGGCCGCTGGCCGGCTGGGGTCTGGGCCTGGCCATCCACGGCTTCGTCACCTTCGCCAGGCTGAACGGCGACGGCCTGCGCGAGCGCATGCTGCAGGGCGAGGTCGAGCGGCTGCGCCAGCAGCAGGATCGCTGAAGGAGGGGCGTCGATAGAATCGACGCATGTCCTCCGCCCCCA
The DNA here is from genome assembly GCA_018261815.1 of Pseudomonadota bacterium. Classification (GTDB taxonomy): domain Bacteria; phylum Pseudomonadota; class Gammaproteobacteria; order Burkholderiales; family Burkholderiaceae_C; genus Rubrivivax. The sequence continues at coordinate 7,799 of JAGTRL010000096.1, read as the reverse complement.
AAGAAGAAGCCGCCAAGCCCGGCAATTTCCTGCGCGCCGTGATCGAGCGCGACCTCGAAGCCGGCAGCTATGCCGCGCGGCGCTTCGCCGGCACGCCTGGCGACGCTGCGCACCAGGCGGCCGGGCCGGCCGACCCGGCACGCATCCGCACGCGCTTTCCGCCGGAGCCCAACGGTTACCTGCACGTCGGCCATGCCAAGAGCATCTGGCTGAACTTCAGCCTGGCGCAGCAGTACGGTGGCGTGTGCCACCTGCGCTTCGACGACACCAACCCCGAGAAGGAGGAGCAGGAGTACGTCGACGCCATCATCGAGATGGTGCACTGGCTGGGCTACGACTGGCGCGCGTCCTACGAGGGCGTGGCCGTCGAGCACCTTTACTACGCCAGCGACTACTTCGACTTCATGTACCGCGCGGCCGAGGCGCTGATCGAGGCCGGCCATGCCTATGTCGACGAGCAGAGCGCCGACGAGATGCGTGTCAAGCGCGGCGACTTCGCCACGCCCGGCACTGACAGCCCCTTCCGCGACCGAACGCCGCAGGACAACCTGGCGCGCTTTCGCGAGATGCGCGACGGCTTGCATGCCGACGGCGCGATGGTGCTGCGCGCCAAGATCGACATGGCCAGCCCGAACATCAACCTGCGCGACCCGACGCTGTACCGCATCAAGCGCGCCACGCACCACAACACCGGCGACCGCTGGTGCATCTACCCGATGTACACCTATGCGCACCCGCTGGAAGATGCGCTGGAGAACATCACCCACAGCATCTGCACCTTGGAGTTCGAGGACCAGCGCCCCTTCTACGACTGGGTCCTGGAACGCCTGGCCGAATGCGGTTTGCTGGCGCAGCCGTTGCCGAAGCAATACGAGTTTGCGCGGCTGAACCTGACCTACATCGTCACCAGCAAGCGCAAGCTGCGCCAGCTGGTGGAAGAAGGCATCGTCGAAGGCTGGGACGACCCGCGTTTGCCCACCCTCGTTGGCATGCGCCGGCGCGGTTACACGCCCGAGAGCCTGCGCTTGCTGGCCGAGCGCAGCGGCGTCAGCAAGGCCGGCGGCTGGATCGACTACAGCTCGCTGGACATCGCGCTGCGCGAGGACCTGGACACCAAGGCAGCACGCGCGATGGCCGTGCTCGACCCGCTGAAACTGGTGCTGACCAACTGGGATGCCGTCATCGGCAAGGGCCAGACACTGTCTTGCAGCGCCCCGCTGCACCCCGGGCAGCCGGAGCGTGGTTTGCGCCACTTCACCCTCGGCCCCGAAGTCTGGATCGAGCGCGAGGATTTCATGGAAGAGCCGCTGAAGGGCTACCACCGGCTGAGCCCGCCGCGCTTCGACGGCAAGGGCGCGCAGATCGCCGGCAGCGTGGTGCGGCTGAAGTACGGCTACATCATCCAGTGCAGCGGCCTGAAGAAGAACTTCGACGGCAGCATCGCCGAGGTCTATGCCACGCTGGTGCCCGACACGCGCAGCGGCACGCCCGGGGCCGATGCGGTGAAAACCAAGGGCGTGCTCACCTGGGTGGCGGCGCACGATGCGCTGCCGGCCGAGGTGCGGCTGTATGACCGGCTGTTCACCGAAGCCCAGCCCGATGCCGCGGGCCGCGACTTCAAGGCCTGCCTCAACCCGGACAGCAAGAAGGTGGTGCAGGCCTGGATCGAACCGTCACTTGCCGCGGCGAATGCCGACGACAAGTTTCAGTTCGAGCGCCACGGCTACTTCGTCGCCGACCGCATGGACCACGCCGCCGCAAAGCCGGTGTTCAACCGAATCACCGGGCTGAAGGACGGCTGGGCCAAGTAGTCCGCTTCGAATCGGTTTGCGGGTCGCGTTGTTTGCATCTGAGTGGGCCAACGTGCCGAATAGGCTGCGGTAGCGCGATGGCGTCACCCGCGTTCTCCGGCCCACGCTCGCGGGCGAACGGCTTGGGTTCGCCGCCGTCACCTCATCGACACCGACCAGGCTTTGCCCCAGCCAGCGCACCGCGAATGGGACCTGCGCCCGCGGCCGGCCACCACCGCACTACAACAGGCGCTCGCTGTGTGCCTGGACGAAGACATCGGCCGGCGCGGCCCGTCGGCCGAAGGGCGCTGCGACGCCAGCGGCCCTCATTCAGAGAGCCGCAGCCGCCCCTCAGTTGCTGGCGAAGCAATACAGCCGGCCCGAGCCACCGGTACGCACCAGCGCTTCCTGGCTGCAGCCGACCGTCTGGTGCGAGAAGTTCCAGCTTTTGGCCCAGTTCTCGGGCAGCGGGCCGACGCGGTCATGGTGGCCGACGACGGCTGAACCGTCGGTGCTGCTGGTCCAGGCCTTGCAGGTGGTGTCGGTCATCGGCTGGAAGGCGGTGCCGTCGGCGCGCGAGCCGGTCAGGATGTCGTGCTCGTTGGGCTTATCGCCGCTGCCCCTGACCGGGTTGCCCATCTCATCCAGCGCCGTCATCTTGTTGATGTGGTTGCCGTTGTGCAGATGGTCCACATCGCGCGCGATCAACTCGCCCTTGGCGTTGTACCAGGGGCCGGAGCCGATGCGGTCGCGCGCATTGACCGAGGCCACGCCCTGTGCGTTGGTGGCCGACGGGAATGCGCCGGGCACGCTAAGGTAAGCGCGCCACGTCTTGCCGCCGGCTCCGGCCGAGGCCGCCAATTTCTGGCACAGCGCATCGGCTCCGGCCAGCCCGCCCAGGTCGGCACCCTTGCCGCTGCCCGTGCTGGAGACGAAGAAGCTCATCGGTTCCTTGCCCGTCATCGACGCGCAGGAGGCAAGCAGCAGGCTGGCGGAGGCCGCCATGGTCAGGACACGAACAGCACGCATGGGAAAAACTCCGAAGGTTTGAACTGAGAGCGCATTACGTACCAAAGCGCGGCTTCATGCCTCGGGGTTTTCAGGGGTGGTGTCGGGCAGGCGCCGCAGCGCCGCAATGCGCTCCAGCAGCATCTCGCTGGAACCGTCCACGAAGCTGGCCACGCGCGCGCCGGCCAGATGCCGGCCGAAACAATGTTCGCGCTTCAGGCCTTCAGCCCCCATCGCCTGCGCCAGTGCCGGCAGCTGACGCTCGGCCAGGCGCGTGGCAAAAAGCTTGGCCTGCGCCGCGATCAGCTGCGTATCGGCGCCGGCCTCGATCTGCGCCGCAGCCTGCGCCACCAGCAGCCTGGACGCGGCCAGCTCGGTGGCCGCCTCGGCCAGACGCCAGCGCCAGCCCTGGTGATCGGCCAGCGGCCGCCCGAAGGCCTGGCGCTGCTGGCCGTAGGACTGCGCGACGCGCAGCGCCTCGCCGACCATGCCGTTGCACATGGCCGCGATGTAGCAGCGCGCGCCGTTGATCGAGCCCAGCGCCGACTTGAAGGCCCGGCCGGGCGGCTGCAGCATCTCCTCGTCGCGGGCGATGTAGCCATCGAGGCTGAAGCCACCGGCACCGATCGCATGCTGGCCGGTCAACGCAAAGGCCGGCTGTCGTTGGAATCCTTCGCGCCGGCCGTCGACGAGGAAGCAGGCAATGCCACGGCCACCGCTGCCGGCTTCGGTCTGCGCATAGAGCACGATCACGTCGGCCTCGGCGGCGTTGGTGATCCAGGCTTTCTCGCCGTCGATGCGCCAGCCCTGCGGCACCCGCGTGGCCAAGGTGCGGATGGCGCCAAAGTCCGAGCCGGCTTCAGGTTCGGTCAGCGCAGTGCAGCCCAGCCGGCGGCCGGCCAGAAGATCCGGCACGTAGCGCCGCGCCAGGTCGGGCGGTGCCTCGCGCGCCAGCTTGGCCGCGACGTTGTGGGTATTGATCAGCGACATGGTGAAGCCGAAGTCGGCCGCACCCAGCGCTTCGGCCACCTGCGCCTTGACGCTGAAGCCCAGACCCAGGCCGCCCCAGGCGGTGGGTACCTCCAGGCCGGTCAGGCCAATGGCGGCGGCAGCCTCGATAGCCTCGCGGCCGATGCGCATCTCGGCCTCCCAGCGCGGCGCGCCGGGCGTCACCACCTCGCGCGCGAAGGCCTCTGTGCGCGCCAGCAGCTGCTGCGCTGCGCTCATCGCTGGCTGCGCGCCTTGCGGCCGTCGATCTGCGCGAACTGCGCCTTCAGCAACAGCTGCAGCGTGCGCGCCGATTCCTCGCTCAGGCTCAGCCAGCTGGTCGGCGCGCTGTCTTCCTTGGCCGTGGCCGGCAGCACGGCGGCGTCGATCTGGGCATGCAGCATGCCGTTGGCGTTGGACATGCCCTTGATGCGTTGCACTTCGATGCGATAGGTCTTCATCGGAACCGCCGGCTTCGTGATCGATGTCGCCAGACTACCCCAGATGCCCTTCTCAGCAGCATTAGCATCGGCACATGCACATCTCCACCTTGGCTGCGGCCGCACTGATGGCGCTGGCAACCGCTGTGCCCGCGGCGGCGCAGAACGCGATCACCTTCTATGGCGGCTGGCGCGGCGGCGGCAGCTTCGAGCAGGACACCAGCCCGTACCAGTCGATCAGCCTGAAGAGCAGCGCCAGCGGCGCGATCGCGCTGGACTTCGGCCTGGACGCGATGCGCCAGGTGCAGATCTTCGGGTCCTACCAGTCCACCGAGCTGGAAGCCACCGGCAGCACGCCGGTGGTGCCGATGGACGTGAGCTACCTGCACCTGGGCGGCACCAACTTCTTCGAAGGCGCGGTCGGCCGCGGCGCCTACGTCGTCGGCGGCCTGGGCGTGACGCGGCTGGCGCCGGGGCTGTCGGGCCTGTCGGCCGAATACCGGCCGTCGATGAACCTGGGCCTGGGCTACCAGTGGCCGATCAGCGGTGCGCTGTCGCTGCGCGCCGAACTGCGCGGCTACTTCACGCTCATCAACAGCAGCGGCAGCCTGTTCTGCTCGGGCGGCTGCGTGGTGCAGATCAAGGGCGACGGACTGACGCAGGTCGAAGGGCTGCTCGGTCTGAACCTGGCCTTCTAGGACAATGGCGGGCCCTCCCACTTCACGGACCCGAACCATGCGACTCACCTTTCTGGCCCCCGCCCTGTTGCTGCTGTGCGCCCTGTCGGCGCAGGCCCAATCCGATGCGGCGGCCGCCGCGGCCAAGGAGCCGGGCGCGGTGGTCAAGGCCAGCGGGCTGGTCTTCCTGTCGCTGCGCGACGGCACCGGCCCCAGCCCCGGCCCCACGGACGTCGTCAAGGTCAACTACCGCGGCACCTTCCCCGACGGCAAGGAATTCGACAGCTCCTACAAGCGCGGCGAGCCGATCGAGTTTCCGCTCAACGGCGTCATCAAGTGCTGGACCGAAGGCGTGCAGCTGATGAAGGTCGGCGGCAAGGCCAAGCTCACCTGCCCACCCGGCATTGCCTACGGTGAACGCGGCGCCGGCGGCGCGGTGCCGCCGAACGCGACGCTGCGGTTCGAGGTGGAGTTGCTGGCCATCAAGGGCAGGTGATCGGCGCACCCACCCGCCCGGGGGGGCCGATCTAGCCCCAGCGGGTGTCGCTGCTGACCCGGATGGGCTTGCCAGTCTGCGGCGAGCTCGCCTGCTTGGCGGGCGTGATCGGACGGGTCAGCGCGCTTTCCATCATGTGGCCCCAGGCGCCTTCTTCGGCACTGGCCGCCAGCTCCAGCTCGCGCTGCGCGACACGCCGGTCGAAATCGTCGGGCGAACGTTCGGGCATCCGGTCGAGCGCACGCTTCGCGTCCTGGCCGAAATGCAGTGCGGTACGCTCCACCAGCGCCTTGAACATCTGCGACACGCGCGAGGGCGTCACCTTCAGTTCCACCGCCAGCTGCGCCGGCGTCAGGCCGATGCCCATATAAGCGTCGATGACCTGGCGCTCGCGCTCCGGCAGCGCCGCAAAGAAGTGCTCCAGCCGGCGCATGACGATACCGGTGTCGACTCGCGCTTCCACTTCGTCATGCGGTGTAGCGGCGCGGTACTCGACCGGTTCCTCGTCGCCATCGTCGTGGGACGCACTGCTCTTGGCGCGGCCTTCCAGGTCGGCCTGCTCCAGCTTGGACATCTCATCGATGCTCATGTCGCACAACTCGGCCAGCTGCGCCATGCTCGGCTCGCTGCCGTGGGCGCAGCGAAAGCGCTCGCGCGCGATCTGCAGCGCCTTGATCTTGCGCCGCTGGCCGCGGCCCAGGTGGTCCATCTGGCGCAGCTCGTCGAGCATCGCACCCTTGACGCGCGCCCGGGCGTAGCGCAGGAAGGCCTCGGTGGCCTCGGGCGTGTCGCGGTCGCCCTCCCATTCGAAGCCCAGCGAAGCCTGCGCCACCGCGATCAGGCCCACCTGGATCAGGTCGGCCTTCTCGACGTTGGACGGCAGGTGTCGTGCCAGCGCCTGGGCCTGCTTGCGCACCCAGGATTCGTTCTTCGCGATCAGCGAGGATGGCACCCCTTGCATCGAAATCATGAGCCGATGCTATGCGGCTGCAGCGCAATCGAGGGCGTGAAAACTACCGCATTCGGAAGGCAACTGCGGTTCTCAGGCGGCCTTGCGCCACTTGCTTACCGTGCTTACCAGAAGCAACACCAGCGCCCCGGCAAGCACGCCAACCAGCGCGTTCACCAGGCTCGGCGTCAGTGCGGCCAGCAGCGGCCCGGCCGGCAGCCCCGCGGCGGCCTCGGCCGCGCCTTCAATGGCATGGTGCAGCGCCGGCACACCATGGGTGAGGATGCCGCCCCCGACCAGGAACATGGCCGCGGTGCCGGCCACCGACAGCGTCTTCATCAGCCAGGGCGCGGCGCGCAGGATGCCGGCGCCGAGCGCGCGCTTGATGCCAGCCCAGGCATCGGCGCCGGCGGCGCGCGACAGGTGCAGCCCGGCATCGTCGAGCTTGACGATGCCCGCGACGAAACCGTACACGCCCACCGTCATCAGCAGCGCGATGCCCACCAACACCACCACGCGCGTGCCGAAGGCCGCGTCGGCCACCGTGCCCAGCGTGATGGCGATGATCTCGGCCGAGAGCACGAAGTCGGTGCGGATCGCCCCCTTGATCTTGTCTTTCTCCAGCGCCACCGGGTCGAGTGCCGGGTCGGACAACGCGCGCAGGCGCTCGGCATGCTGCTGCGCATCGTCGTCGCGCCGGTGCATGAAGCGGTGCGCCAGCTTCTCGAAGCCTTCGTAGCAAAGGAAGGCGCCGCCGACCATCAGCAGCGGTGTCACCGCCCAGGGCGCGAAGGCGCTGATGGCCAGCGCCAACGGCACCAGGATGGCCTTGTTGCGCAGCGATCCCTTGGCCACGGCCCACACCACCGGCAGCTCGCGCTCCGGCGACACGCCGGTGACCTGCTGCGCGTTGAGCGCCAGGTCGTCGCCGAGCACGCCGGCGGTCTTCTTCGTTGCCGCCTTGGTGAGCAAGGCCACATCGTCCAGCACGCTGGCGATGTCGTCGATCAGCGCAAGCAGGCTGGCTGCGGCCATGGCAGTCTCAGTGGGAGGATGAAGGGTCAGCCCTGCCGGGCGCTGATGTAACGCTGCTGCATCTGCTGCGTCTCGGGGTCGCGGTAGGCGGCCAGCAGCGCATCGGCATCGGCCTGGCTGCCCGCGGCCGGGCACAGCGTCTCGGCCGCAGCGGCAAAACGCTGCTTGGTGGTGCGCAGCGCATTCAGCGGGCGCTGCGCCAGGCGTTGCGCCCAGGCCAGGCCGCGCGCATCGAGCTCGTCCACCGGCACCACGCGATTGACGAAGCGCCAGGCCAGAGCCTGCGCGGCGTCGAAGGGCGTGCAGTCCAGCACCAGCTCCATCGCCACCGTCGGCCCGACCAGGCGGATCAGCCGCGGCACGCCGCCCCAGCCCAGCGGGATGCCGATCTCCATCTCCGGGATCGAGAAGCGCGCG
>JAGTRL010000095.1 GCA_018261815.1 Pseudomonadota bacterium | reverse complement strand
CCCATCGATGACAGCCTTCCCCGTAATCTCGCCGGGTCGGCTTGCCGCATTACCCATTTCGAGGCCTGCTCAACGTTCACTCGCATTACGGCCTGCATGATCGCCAAGTCCCTTGAAGGACCCTCTACACCGAAGGCTTCAACAGCTTCGTTACCTCCACCGTTGCTCCGATTGCTACCGGCTGGAGCGACAGTTGCCGGGCGGGATTCGCACCCGCTGAACGACAGCGCCTTTGCACGGCGCACGAGAAAGACAGGCTAGATGTGTGGAACCGTACAGACATCAGCCGCTGTCCACGGCGATGCTGTGGTCATTCGCCTCGTCGCGGCTGCCAGCGAGCTATCCGCCGGCTCACGCAATGGGTATTAAAATCGTGTCTGAAGATTTGCAGAGCCGTATGGCGTTTCGTCAACGTCCACTCCAACCCGGTGTTGGCGATGCCCTGCTCCTGGTCGATATTCAGCGCGATCTGCTGCCTGGCGGCCGGCTTGCAGTGCCTGGCTCTCAGGCCATCCTGGAGCCCGCAAACGTTTGCCTCGACCTGTTCGCTGCGCTGCGCTTGCCGGTCTTCGCCAGCCGCGACTGGCATCCGAAAAAGCATTGCTCGTTCAGCGCGCAAGGTGGGCATCTGCCGGAACATTGCGTCGCTGGCACCGAGGGCGCTCGCTTTGCTGCCGGCTTACGTCTGCCCGCCAGCGCCACGGTCGTGTCCAAGGGCGTCAGTGCCGATACCGACGCCTTCTCCGCCTTCACCGACAGCGATTTGGACCTGCACCTGTCCGCTCTCGGCGTGCAGCGCCTGTTCATCGCCGGCCTTTCGCCCGACTTCGGCGTGCTCAACGCCGTGGTCGACGCGCTCGGCTGGGGCTACTGGGTGGTGCTCGTGTCCGACGCCGTCGTCACCGTGGACCAGCGGCTCGGCGATGGCGCTCGCGCCCTTGCCGCCCTGCAGCAGGCCGGCGTGGTGGCGGTGCGCAGCGCCGCGTTCGTCGGCATCGACAATAAACGGCGTGCCACTCGCGCCAAGGCCCTCGAGACGACCATTAGCGGGGTGGCCCGTGCCGAGCGGCCGCTGGCCCGACAAGGCTGAAGCCGGGGCCGCATTCTCCGCGGCCGCAGTGCCGCGCGTGCGCCAGTTCACAGCCCGTCGATAGCGTCCTCGCGCTGGGTGCCTTGAGGACGGCGCGTTGCAAGCCATCAGCCCCCATTGCCCGCGGCCCACAGGCGCGAGCAGGAGCGCTGTTCGCGCGTAGGCGACACATGTGGACACAGCCGACACGTGGCAGTGGCGGTCCTCCCACACGACAAACCCGAAGGCGGCAAGAGCAGATCAATGTCTATGGCGCCCCACTGCTGTCCGGCCAAATGCTCTGCGCCGAGCCGGAGATCAAGCATTCGCGAGGGCCGAGGCTGCGCTGGTCGAACTCGACGCCTTCAAGCGCAGCGCCGGGGCCCACAGATTCCCCACCGAGGTAGCCGCCTGGCGCGCGCGTGGGACAAAGTCATCGCGTTCTGGCCGCGGAGGTGGCATTGCCGAACGCCCAACTGAAGCCGCGCCCCACAAGGATGACGCGATCCAGATCAGTGCTTTCGCCCGGCACTTCGCTTCTTGCCCGAAGTGCTCGGCCCCGAACGGGTCCGTGCCTGCCAGGTCCATCTGCTCGAAAAACGCAATCTCGTCGGCGGTAGCCTGATCCGGTCGCCGCGGCGCTCCGCCTTCTAGACGAGATCACGATGCCGCGGGCCTGGAACGATGACGTCGCCCAGATGCCCAAGCGGCCACTGAAGCTGCTTCGAGCCTCCGCGCTCTTGGCGTCTCTGAGGTGAATGGGTCCGACGGCGAGGTCACGACCGCCGCCGTGAGCGGTCCGTGACGGACAAACTCAGCCCGCGTTGCGGGTCGGCTTGCAATCCGCGCCAGGCGATACCTTGGTTCGGCGCTGTGCGTCGGGTGTAACGCGCATGTCGGTGTCGACCATGCCCGCGTCCACGTCGTCCTTTGCCTGCCGCACGACTGCGTTGGGCGTCGGCGCCACCGTTTGTTTGGATTGTTCGCGATCGTGCGGCAGCAGCGACTCGGCATCCTTCGGCGAGCTCTCGGAACCGCCCGACGGCGCCACCTTGCCGGCCGCCTCAGGCGCTTTCGTCGGCCGAGTGGCCGGCGTGCGGGGTGTGGGTGCTGTGGTTCGATTCGGCATGAGCGTCTCCAGGTCGATGAGCGCTCTTGTTGCCGACACCGCGGAAAGTGTCTGTGCGTTGCCGAACTCAGGCGCTCATCACTTGCCGAACTTTCTCCCGATGTAACTATGGATTGGGTTTCCCCACTTGGCGACGAGCCAAACTTCATGTCATTTGAGCCAATTCCGAAGCGTCTCGTTGACGTTCGTTAGCCAACCGTCGCCATCCAGATTGATGTTGCTGAGCCGCTGCCCCTCATTGGGGGTAGTCCCAGCCACCTTCGGTCAGCGCCAACGATCCCTACAAGGACGGCTGCGTCTACCTGGGACAGATCGACCTGCTGGTGTCGGAGGGCTTCTACGGCAACCGCACCGACTTCATCCGCACGGCCATCCGCAACCAGTTGGGTACTCACGCCGATGCCGTCAAACAGGTGGTGGCGCGCAAGACGCTGGAGCTGGGTCTGCAGCATTTCAGTGCCGACGATCTGCGGGCCGTGAAGGCCACCAGACAAACCCTGCGCATCCGCGTGCTGGGCCTGGCGTCGATCGCCCACGACGTGAGCCCCGAACTGGCGCTGGCCACCATCGAATCGCTGGACGTGCTCGGCGCACTGCATGCCGGCCCCGCCATCAAGGCCGCGCTGGCCAGTCGCCAGCGCTGAAACCCAACGATCTCAAAATTTGCAGGGACTGCATGATTTGCAAGGACTGCATGAAACCGACATTCCATGAACTGATGCGCGACGCGACACGACTGACCCAAGGCGGGAATCTGGCCGCGGCCACCGCCGCGATACAACACGCGCTCGCCGGCGCCGCAGCCGCTGCGCCCGCGCCCGATCCACGTTCGCCGAGCGGCGCCATGCAGGGCGAAGCGTCGCTGGATCCATCAGAGGATCGCTCGGTCGTGCTCGAAGGCTGTGTGCTCGAGGTGGTCGATCGCGTCGAACCCGGCCCAGCATCTGCACCGAACTTCGTCGATACACCTTGCATGGGGAGTTCGCGTGAGGGCGAGTTCGTCTGCGGCGTGCACACGCACGCCTCGCTCACCCGCCACTACTAGCTCTTCGTGCCGCCGGGTGTTGCTGGGCCGTCTCTGCCGCTGGTGGTGATGCTGCACGGCTGCACGCAGGATCCCGATGACTTCGCTGTGGGCACGGGCATGAATGCCCTGGCGCGCGACCAGGGGTTCTATGTCTTGTACCCCGCGCAGGCGCAGGACGCCAATCCATCGCGTTGCTGGAACTGGTTCAAGCACAATCACCAAGGACGCGACCGCGGCGAGACAGCCGGGATTGCCACCATGACGCACGCGGTGATCCAGGCGCATGGCGTCGACCCCGAACGCGTCTACATCGCCGGGCTGTCGGCCGGTGGCGCCATGGCGGCGCTGGTCGCAGCGGCGTACCCGGAAATCTTTGCCGCCGTCGGGGTTCATTCGGGGTTGCCGCCAACTGCGGCACGCAGCCGGCCGCAGCGGTTGGCAGCCATGCGCACCGGCGCGAGCGCGACCACTTTGCCTGCTGGCATGCCTGTTCGCATGCGGTCAGAGGCAAGCACTGCGACTGCTGCGGTACTGCCGGTGCCGGCCATCGTCTTCCATGGCGATCAGGACCAGACCGTTCATCCGCGCAATGCGGAACAGGTCATCGAGGTCATGCTCAAAAGCCGTGCGCGGTCTTCCGCCTCGACCGCAAATCGCCCAGTCATCGACCAGGGCGTGTCGACCCAGGGTCGGCGCTATGCGCGCTCGACCCACCGGTCAGGTCCCGGGCAGCCGATCGCCGAACACTGGCTGGTGCACGGTGCGGGCCACGCCTGGTCGGGTGGACAGGCGGCGGGTTCCTACACCGATACGCAAGGGCCCGATGCCAGTCGCGAAATGCTGCGTTTCTTCTTCGAACAGACAACCCCGCGCAAAGGCTGATCTCGATGCCCGGCCGAGCATGCGCGTGTGCGCGCGGGCCGGGCATCTCCAGGTCCACCGTTGGCACCTTCGCAAGCACGGCGCGCGTGGCCGGCAACGCGCCACGCGCCCGGCGGCGAGTGCGGCGCTGTAGGACCGTGCCCACACGCCTGGGCGGCGCTTGCTGATGGCCGCGGCCCGGCCTGACAGCGAACATGGAAACTTGCCAGATCAATCCATGGGCGCATCGTGATCAAGATTTCGAAACCGCAGCATGCCCTGGTGCAGAACCAACTGCTCGCTTCATTGCCGCAGGCCGACTATCAGCGCTGGGCGCCCCACCTGGAGTCGGTAGAGTTGCGCGCCGGGCAGGCCCTGTATGGCGCGGGCAGCGAGGTGGCGTATGTCTACTTCCCGTCCACCGCAGTCATCTCGTTGATCTCGATGACGCGCGACGGTGCATCGGTCGAGCTGGCCGTGGTCGGCGCGGAGGGCATGGCCGGCGTCGCCGTATGGATGGGCAGCAGCACCATGTTCGGCCAGGCCGTGGTGCAGTCGGCGGGCCATGCCTACCGGCTGCGTGCGCCGACTTTGCGCGGAGAACTGCAACCCAGTGGCGCCGTACTGGCGCTGCTGCTGCAGTACACGCAGGCACTCATGGCGCATGTGGCGCAAACGGCGCTGTGCAACCGTTATCACACCATCGACCAGCAGTTAAGCAAACGCCTGCTGCTGGCGCTGGATCGCTCGTCGGCGGTTGAGCTGTCAATGACGCAGGAAGGTGTGGCCAACCTGTTGGGTGTGCGCCGTGAAGGCGTCACCGCGGCGGCCCTGAAACTGCAACACGCGGGCGTCATCCGCTACCAGCGCGGCCACATCGTCGTACTCGACCGTGACCGCCTGGAAAGGTGCGCCTGCGAGTGTTATGCCTCTGCCAAGAGGGAACATCAGCGCTTGCTGCCCTCTTGGCCGATGCGCAATCCGCCGAGCGGCGTGCCGCTGCCGTATCCCCGGCCGGTGCCGCCTGCGCGTCCCTGGCACGCGGGTTTTGCCTTGGCGACCTGAAGGCCGTCGCGGCAGGGCACAACGCTGCGTGCGCTTGCGAACAGACGAAGCACGGCGCAACCGCAACGATGCGTCCACTTCTTCCCCCAAACGACCGAAGGACGCCGACCATGAACCTCGCCAACCCCACCTTTTCACCGCCCGTGGCCGGGCAGTCCCAGGCGGGACAGAACGATGGGTCTGCCACGCCGCCGATGGCGCAGGACCCCCATCCGAGCGCGACCGCAGAGATGATGACCCGCGTGGTGAAGGGTGCCCACGAGACGATCGACCGCATTGCCGAGAAGGCAACACCGCCGCTGGAACAGCTAGAGCAGGGCCTGGCCCAGACCGGCGAGGTCCTGCACGACAAAGCCGAGCAGTGGCGCATGACGGGCGACGAGTGGGCCGAAAGCCTGCGTGACACCGTGCGCGAACACCCGCTGGCGGCCGTGGCGGCCGCGCTCGCCGTGGGTGTGGTGGTCGCGCGCCTGACGCGCTGAAGGCCCACCTTGGCACCGACCGGCAACCCCGACGCGGACCGCGACGCGCACGCCGCTGCAGCGGACCGGCAGGCCGCTTCGCCGGGTTCCCCGGCGGCGCCGCAGCCGTCCTGGCTGGCATCGCTTCAAGGACTGGTGCACGAACTGCCCGGCGTGATCAGCGATCGCGTCGAGTTGCTGTCGCTGGAACTGCAGCGCGCCGGACAGGTGCTGGCTCAGATCGTCGCGCTCATCGTCGCGGCGGCGATCCTGGCTGTCACCGCCTGGCTGGCCCTGTGGGGCGGCGTGATGGTGGCCCTCATCGAAGCAGGTCTGCATTGGGCCGCGGCATCGCTGATCGTGCTCTTCATCAACCTGGGTGCCTGCGGGTGGGCGGTGGCCCGCGTGCGTGCGCTGGCACCGTTGCTGAAGTTGCCGGCCACGCGGCGGCACCTGACCCTGTCGCAGCCGTCATCCGCAAGCCGATCGCCACCACCCGATGAACACACCGAACCTCACGCCGCCGCTTCCGCCCGCGCGCACTGACCTGCCGCAGGGCACGCTCGACGAGCGCATAGCGCTGGCCGAACAACGCTTGGTGGCGCGCGAGCAGGCTTTGCGGCATGGTGCTCAGGCGTTGCTGCAACGCGCGCAAACCGCCACCGAGCCGCGCCGCATGCTGCGCCCAGCGCTGTACGCGCTGGGTGCGCTGGCCCTCATCTGGGGCGTCGTGCGCCTGATCCGGAGCAGGCGTGACACCGCCGAAAGGCCCGGCACCCCGGCCGCGCCGGCGGCGACGCCCATTGCCTCGTCGGCATCTCGCTTTGGCGAGGTGCCCTGGGTGCGCGCCGCAGCCCTGCTCTGGCCGCTCTTGCCTGTGGCCTGGAGAGGGCGCATGGGACCCGATACCGCGTCGATTCTCGTGGCAGTAGGCCTGCCTTTGGCTGGTTTGCTTTTCAGCAAGCGTCAGCGCGCGCCCATGCAATCCACGCGTTCCGAGTGAGCATGCACGAGTGCGCTTGCTCGCACTCTTCTCCTACACCGACCTGCGGCACCGTCCTGTTTCGCGAACGTAGTTGCATCCATAGCGTGTGTATTCCCCGGCTTCGCCGATCTGTCGTTAGTAACCTCCCAGGAGACCTCTCATGAACGCATCCCGACTGTTGATTGCCAGCGCCTGTTCGCTGGCCGTGGCTGGCGCCGCCGGCGTGGCCTTCGCTCAGACCACAACGCCGAGCACGCCGAGTTCCACCGCGCCGAACCAGAACCAAGTTCAGGGCTCGGGCCAGACGCAAGTGCAGACGCCGAGCACCACGACAGCCTCTGGCAGTACGACGCCGGGCAACATGAACTCGACGACGCAGCGCACTATTGAGGCGACGACGCCTGGTGCCGGCACCAACATCACCACCGGCACGTCCGGCGCCACCGGCACCGCAGCGACGCGGTCCACCGATGACACCCTGCGCACCCCCGCAGACCGCGCGACGATAGGCACGGAACGCGCCGCACGCGCCGACCGCAACTGAAGTCGAGGGCAGGACCGCGGCCGGCAGAGAGTCAAATGACTCGCTGCCAGCCGCAGTTCATTGCATGAGCGAGGCGCTGCGGTCGCCGGATATTCCAATGCCGCCGTGCACAGGAACTGGCGCAGCGCTATCGACATCGAGCTCCGCTGACGCAGCCTGCGAGATGCCGAAGACCTCGGCCACTGGTTTGATGTCGGGCAGCACATACACCATCGCCTTGCTCAGCGCGAAGATGGGTTGGATGAATTTCTCGTAGAACGCCACCGGCACATTGATGCAGCCGTACGAGATGCGGTTGTCGTCGATCGTCGGCGTGGCCAGGCGCTCGGCGCGCCGCTCCATTGCATTGCCCGTGCGTACACGATGCATCGAGACGGCAGCGTCGTAGTCCACCCAGACGATATCCTCGCCCTGCGTGTTTCGGCCACGTTCGGCCACGAAGCGCCCCGCCGGCGTGGTGCGCTCGGCAGGAAGGATCTGCGCCATCGGCCGGGTGCCGATGTAGGGCACCGAGTCGTCGCCGAGCGCCGAACCCAGCAACACTGCGCTGTGAGCGCGCAGGCGGGCGCTGGCGTCGAACACGAACACGCGCGCCCGCTTCTTGTCGACGATGATGAAGGGCACGTCTGCGTGATCGGCGGTCGCGGCGACCCAGTCGGCCAGTTGCCTCGCCTGAGCGCTGACCACCGAGCCGACACCGAAATCGGCGCCACGCAGGGGCAGCGAAGCTGCCGGCGGCGGGGTTCTTTCGGCTGCGATGGCAAGCGGCTGCCGCCCTGGCAAGAGCAAGACCAGCACCGCCAAAGGAACGGCCGCCCACGCCGGGCGCCGGCGAAACGTGGCGCGTCCTGGTCGGTTCATGGCGATGCGCGCGTGGCCCAGCTCAGCACGGCCTTTTCGCCGGCCGCCGACGTGGTACTGACCTCCGTGCCCCAGCCGAACAAGCCGTACGGCGCGCCCATCGTCAGGGTCATGGCCCCTCTGGAGCTACCGTGCCGCGGTGAAACGGCAAAGATCACCACTCCCCGCCCATACAGCAGATAGAACAGCACCGCGACGCCGACCTTGGATCTTTCGGCCAACAGGTGGCCGATGCCCTGCGGATACAGCGGCTTGGCGATCACGCCGAGCCAGAGCATGTCCAGCACCACCATCACGATTGCGCCGGCGTAGGCGGCGACATACTTGTTCATGCCGACCTCAAGGTCTTGCGCTGACACGCCAGATCACATTGCCCACATCGTCCGCGACCAACAGCGCGCCGCGCGCGTCGATGGCCACGCCCACCGGCCGGCCCATCGCGTCGCCGGCCTCATTGAGGAAACCGGTCAAAACATCCAGTGGCGCACCCGCCGGTTTGCCATTCTGAAACGGCACGAAGATCACTTTGTAGCCGCTGTGCGGCCGGCGGTTCCACGAGCCATGCTGGCCGATGAACATACCCTCCGCGAATGATGCGGGCAGCTTGCCGCCTTCGGAGCGCGCCAGACCGAGCGATGCGGTGTGCGGACCCAGCGCGTAGTCGGGCACCAGTGCAGTGGCCACCAGCGCCGGCTGCGACTGCTCGACCCGCGTATCCAGGTTCTGGCCGAAGTAGCTGTAAGGCCAGCCATAGAAGCCACTGTCCTGCACCGAGCTCAGGTAGTCGGGCACCAGGTCGCTGCCCAGCTCATCGCGCTCGTTGACTACCGTCCACAGCACCTGCCCGGCCGAGTCCCAGGCCATGCCCACGGGGTTGCGCAAGCCCGAGGCGAAGACGCGGTGCGCGCCGCTGTCGACCTGCACTTCCCAAATGGCAGCACGCCCCTCCTCGAGCATCATGCCGCGCTCGCCGACATTGCTGTTGGAGCCCACGCTGACATACAACTTGCTGCCGTCGGTGCTGGCCAGCAGGTTCTTGGTCCAATGGTGGTTGATCGGGCCGCCCGGCAGATCGAGCAGCTTGGTGCCGGGTGTGGTGATGACGGTATCGCCGCTGCGGTAGGGAAAGCTCAGCACCGCGTCGGCGTTGGCCACGAACAGGCGCTCGCCGATCAATGCCATGCCGAAGGGTGAATACAAGCCGCTCAGCAGGACCGACCGGATTTCGGCGATGCCGTCGCCGTCGGCGTCGCGCAGCAAGCTGATGCGGTTGGCGCTGGGCGTGCCGGCGCCGGCACGCTTCATCATCAGCGCGGTGACATAGTCCCTGATGCCCTTGCTGCCTTCCGGTTTGGGCGGCGCGTTACTTTCCGCCACCAGCACGTCGCCGTTGGGCAGCACCAGCAGCCAGCGCGGATGATCCAGCCCGCTGGCGAAGGCCCCCACCTGCAGCCCGGCTGCCGCCTGCGGCGCCGAGCCTTGCGGCCAGCCGGTGGCTGGCGCGATGTTCACCGTCGGCAGCAGCGTCTTGGTCGGCGCCGGCAATTCGGGCCGAGGCCCGGTGCCTTGTGCCACCGACAATTGCGCGGTCTCGCCGCAACCCCACATCGCCGCGCCCGCCAGCACACAACTCGCGATTGCCGCCAGGCGCTTGCCAACCTTTGCCGGTAAGCCAGGCCGGGCGCCTCGGCGCGCGGCGACATGTTGTTCATTGTGGAAGTCCATATCGCAAGTTAGCGCGGGCCCGCCATGGCGGTCTGTTCGCCAGCGCACTCAGATGTCGGCCCTTCACCTTCAGTTCGCACCGCCGTCGCCCTCGGCACTTCGACGGTGATGTCCTACGCCAACTCGGGAACTCGGCGCACTGCGGCCATGCGGCAAGGACAGCAAGATGCTCTCTTGAATAGTTTGTCGGCGCACATGCACTCCACCCTCCCTATCGAGCGCCCGTCGCTGGCGCTGTTCGGCATCGAACCCTGGCGCGCCGCGTTCGAGTTCGCATCGCACCATATTTCGCCGGCGGAGGCCAAGCCGGCGGCTGGCGACGGTCATCCGGTGATCATCTTTCCCGGCATGGGTACAGATGGAACGGCCGTCGCACCGCTGCGCCGCTACTGCCAATCCCTTGGCTACGAAGCACTCGACTGGGGCCGCGGCATCAATCGAGGGCCCGAGGGCGACATCGACGTCTGGTTGGCCGACTTGAAGGCGCATACGGCGCAGCTGCTCAGCGGCTTCGAGCAAAGCGCCACCTTCATCGGCTGGAGCCTGGGCGGCATCTACGCACGCGAACTGTCGAAGACGATGGGCCGGAAGGTGCGTCAGGTGATCACCATCGGCACCCCGTTCAACGCCAGCGCCGATCACACCAACGTCGGCTGGATCTTCCGTCTGCTCAGCGGCAGCGCCCCGGCTTTCGATGCCGCGCTGAGTGCGCGACTCCGCAGCGCGCCTTCGGTGCCCACCACATCGATCTACAGCCGATCGGATGGCGTGGTGGCGTGGCAGACCTGCAAGCACGAGGCCGAGTCGCAGCGCGTGCAGGATCTCGAAGTCAGTGGCAGCCATGTCGGCCTGGGATGGAACCGATCGGTGCTTCGCATCGTGGGCGATCGGCTCGGGCAAGCGCCGGGGCGTTGGAAACGATACGAGCCGGAAGCCGTCGGCATGGCCCAGTGGTGAACCTTGCCCCAGCGCATTCACTGCGGCGTCGTTTCGCTGGCGCTTGCTCAATGTGCGCTGGCATACA
Source organism: Pseudomonadota bacterium (assembly GCA_018261815.1). Classification (GTDB taxonomy): domain Bacteria; phylum Pseudomonadota; class Gammaproteobacteria; order Burkholderiales; family Burkholderiaceae_C; genus Rubrivivax. Next base: position 2,597 of record JAGTRL010000095.1, on the reverse strand, counting down.
GATCGAAGAGCGCTCACGCCCAAAGGTCACACCTGACCCACGCACCCCGTGGGACCCGTTCTATTCGTCAAGGAGCTGTCATGAAGAAACCCGCCAAATCCGCGTCCGACGCCACTGCCTCCAAGGCGGCCGCACGCAGCACGAGCAGCCGGCCTTCGGCGCCGCCGCGCGACACCGCCGGCGACGTGCTGGCGCAGCAGGCCCAGGCCACGCAGAAGCTGGTGGAATCGATGCCGTGGAATGCCAACAAGCCGCTGGAAATCGGCCGCGACAACGCCGTGCACCCGCCCCAGGGCCTGCAGGCCGAACCTGCCTCGCCCGCCGTCACCGCCAGCACGCTCAGCGAATCGAATGCCTCGGGCAAGACCGGCAGCGGCACGCCCGCGGTCGGCTTGAACGCGAGCATCGGCTCGCTCGACCGCGTGCGCGCCGATGGCGGCGGCCAGGTGCTGACCACCAACCAGAGTGTGGCCATCGCCGACAACCAGCATTCGCTGAAGGCCGGGCTGCGCGGGCCCGCGCTGCTGGAAGACTTCATCCTGCGCGAGAAGATCACGCACTTCGACCATGAGCGCATTCCCGAGCGCATCGTGCACGCCCGCGGCTCGGCGGCGCACGGCTACTTCGAAGCCTATGCCTCGCTGGCCGCACACACACGCGCCGCGCCCTTCGCCGAGGCCGGCAAGCGCACGCCGGTGTTCGTGCGCTTTTCCACCGTGGCCGGCGAGCGCGGCTCGGTCGACACCGCACGCGACGCGCGTGGCTTTGCCGTCAAGTTCTACACCGACGCCGGCAACTGGGACCTGGTCGGCAACAACATCCCGGTGTTCTTCATCCAGGACGCGATGAAGTTCCCCGACCTGGTGCACGCCGTCAAACCCGAGCCGCACCACGGCATGCCGCAGGCGGCGTCGGCGCACGACACCTTTTGGGACTTTGTCTCGCTGATGCCCGAATCGACGCACATGCTGATGTGGGTCATGTCTGACCGCGGCATCCCGCGCAGCTATCGCATGATGGCCGGCTTCGGCGTGCACACCTTCCGCCTCGTGAACGCTCAAGGCACATCGAGCTTCGTCAAGTTCCACTGGAAGCCGCTGCTCGGCACCCATTCGCTGGTGTGGGATGAAGCCGCCAAGATTGCTGGGGCGGATGCCGACTTCCACCGCCGTGACCTGTGGGAAGCCATCGAGGCCGGCGAGTATCCCGAGTGGGAGCTGGGTTTGCAGATCTTCAGCGAAGAGCAGGCCGATGGCTTCAGCTTCGACGTGCTGGATGCGACCAAGCTGATCCCCGAAGAACTCGTACCCGTCACGCCCGTGGGTCGCATGGTGCTGGACCGCAACCCGGACAACTTCTTCGCCGAGACCGAACAGGTGGCTTTCTGTGCCGCGCATGTCATTCCCGGCATCGACTTCAGCAACGACCCGCTGCTGGCCGGGCGCATCCATTCCTACGCCGACACGCAGCTCAGCCGGCTGGGCGGGCCGAACTTCCACGAAATCCCGATCAATGCACCGCTGGCGCCGGTGGCCAACAACCAGCGCGACGGCTTGCACCGGCAGGCCATTCACCGCGGCCGTGTAGCTTACGAACCCAACTCGTTGGCGGGCGGCTGCCCGTTCCAGGCCGGGGCCGCCGGCTTTGTCTCCTTCCCCGCGCCGGTGCAGGAAGACAAGGTGCGTGGCAAGCCGGAGAAGTTCTGCGAGCACTACGCGCAGGCCACGCTGTTCTACGCAAGTCAGACCCCTGTGGAGCGCGCGCACATCGCGGCCGCCTTCCGCTTCGAGTTGAGCAAACTCACGGTGCCGGCGATCCGCGAACGCATGCTGGCGTCGCTGGTCAACGTGTCCGCCGAGCTCGCCGCTGCGGTGGCCGAAGGGCTGGGCATGGCGGTGCCAGCGGCCATGCCGCGCGCCGTGGTCTCGGCACCCAAGCCGGAGGTGACCGAATCCGCTGCCCTGTCCTTGACGCACCTGCCTGGCGATGGCGGTGTGCGCACACGCAAGGTCGCGATCCTGGTGGCCGACGGCGTGGTCGGCGCCTCGGTGGCCGCCGTGCAGGCGGCGCTGCTGCAAGCAGGCGCGGTGCCGAAGGTCGTCGCGCCGCGGCTGGGCGCGGTGGCGACCACCGATGGCGTGGCGCTGCAAGCCGACGGAAGTTTCGAGAATTCGCCGGCCGTGCTCTTCGATGCGGTGGTGCTGGCCGACGGGGAAGCCGGGGGCGTCAGGCTTGCCGCGCTGGGACAGGCGACGGAGTTCATGGTGAACCAGTATCGACACTGCAAGACCATCCTCGCCATGGGCTCGTCGGCAGCGCTGCTGCCGATGTTCGGCGTGGCGGCCACCTTGCCTTCGGGCGAGGCCGATCCCGGCGTGCTCAGCGACAGTAGCGGGCACAAGGAAACGATTGCGCGCTTCATTGATGCCGTGGGCCAGCATCGCCACCCGGCGCGCGAGAGCGATCCGCCTGTGGTGTAAGTCTTGCGGACACGGGCCTGCGCGACAGCGCAGGCGCGCGCCGCCTGCTAGCCGCCGCTCAGCGCCCCTTGCCAGGTGGTTTGCCTCCTGCGCCAGGCACCATCGCGGCGCGCCGTT
>JAGTRL010000094.1 GCA_018261815.1 Pseudomonadota bacterium | reverse complement strand
CGCGGGATGTCCACGCTCAGGTTCTTCAGGTTGTGCTCGTGCGCGTTGACGATGCGTATCGACTCGTCGGCCACCGGCCGCGGCGCGCGCTGCGCCTTCACCAGCCACTGCAGCGGCACGCCCTCCTCCACCCGGTGCTCGCCCAGGCCCAGGCTGCGTTCGTAGTCGCGCAGCGCCTGGCCGGTAAACGAGCCGGCAAACGCCTTCACGTCCTCCGGTGTGCCGCAGCACACCACTTCACCGCCGGCCTCGCCGCCCTCGGGGCCGAGGTCGACGATCCAGTCGGCGGCACGCACCACGTCGAGGTTGTGTTCGATGATCATCAGCGAATGGCCGGCGTCGAGCAGTTTGCGCAGCGCGCGCATCAGCTTGGCGATGTCGTCGAAGTGCAGCCCGGTTGTGGGCTCGTCGAACAGGAACAGCTGGCCCTTCTTCGCCGCGGGTTGGCGTGGCCCGCTGGCGGCATCGGCCAGGAAGCCGGCCAGCTTGAGCCGCTGCGCTTCGCCGCCCGACAGCGTCGGCACCGGCTGGCCCAGGCGCACGTAATCCAGGCCGACATCGACGATCGGCTGCAGCCGCGCCAGCACCTCGCGGTCGTCGCGGAACAGCGTGGCCGCCTCGTTGACGGTGAGTTCCAGCACGTCGGCCACCGACAGCTGGCGCGGCCCGCGCACGATCTTCGCGTCCAGGATCTCGCTGCGGAAGCGCCGGCCGTCGCAGTCCGGGCAGCGCAGGTAGACGTCGCTGAGGAACTGCATTTCCACATGCTCGAAGCCTGAACCGCCGCAGGTGGGGCAGCGCCCGTCACCCGCGTTGAAGCTGAACATGCCGGCCGTGTAGCTGCGCTCGCGTGACAGCGGTGCGTCGGCAAAGAGCTTGCGGATCTCGTCCCAGGCGCCGACATAGCTGGCCGGGTTGGAGCGTGCGGTCTTGCCGATCGGGCTCTGGTCGACGAAGACCGCGTCGCTGAGCCAGTCGGCGCCGAGCAGCCGCTCGTGCTCGCCCGGCGATTCGGTGGCCTTGCCGAAAAACCGCGCCAGCGCCGGGTAGAGCACGTCCTGCACCAGCGTGCTCTTGCCCGAGCCGGACACGCCCGTCACCACCACCAGGCGCTGCAGGGGCAGCGTCACCGTCACGTTCTTCAGGTTGTGCTCGCGCACGCCTTCGAGGATCAGCTTCGGCGTGGTCTCGTTGACGAAACGCCGCTGCCCGATGCCCACCTGCTTGCGTGCGCCGAGGTAGGCGCCGGTCAGCGTGTCGGCATGGCGCGCCTCGTCGGGCACACCGTCGAAGACGATCTGCCCGCCCTTCTCACCCGGGCCCGGGCCCATGTCGATCAGCCGGTCGGCGGCCAGCATCACCGCCGGGTCGTGCTCCACCACCACCAGCGTGTTGCCGGCATCGCGCAGCCGGTGTATCGCCTCGACGATGCGGTTCATGTCGCGCGGATGCAAGCCGATGCTGGGCTCGTCCAGCACGAACAGCGTGTTCACCAGGCTGGTGCCGAGCGCCGTGGTCAGGTTGATGCGCTGCACCTCGCCGCCGCTGAGCGTGCGGCTCTGCCGGTCCAGCGTCAGGTAGCCCAGGCCGACGTCGCACAGGTACTTCAGCCGGGTGCAAATTTCGTCGTGCAGCAGCTTCAGGGCCTCGTCGTGGTTGGCGTCGCGCAGCGGCAGGCCGTCGAAGAAGCGGCGCAGCCGCTCGATCGGCAGCAGCATCAGGTCGTGCAGGCTCAGGCCCGGCATTGCTTCCAGCTGCGCGCGGGTCCAGGCCGCGCCCACCGGCAGGTTGCGCTGCGCCGGCGGCAGCGCGGTGTCGGCGCTGGCCTTGTCGCCCAGGCGCCAGAGCAGCGCCTCCAGCTTGAGCCTTGCGCCGCCGCAGGCGGTGCATGGGGTGTAGCTGCGGTACTTGGACAAGAGCACGCGGATGTGCATCTTGTAGGCCTTGCTCTCCAGGTAGCCGAAGAAGCGGTGGATGCCGTACCACTGCTTGTTCCAGTTGCCGTTCCAGTGGGGCGAGCCGTTGAGCACCCAGTCGCGCTGCGCGGCGGTGAGCTGGTTCCAGGCAGTGTCGCGCGGGATGCCGGCCTCACCCGCATAGCGCAGCAGGTCGTCGTGGATCTCGGCCCAGGCCGGCGTCATGATGGTCTTGATGGCGCCGTTGCGCAGCGTCTTGCGCGGGTCGGGAATCACCAGCCCCAGATCGACGCCGATGACGCGGCCGAAGCCGCGGCAGGTTTCGCAGGCGCCGAAGGCCGAGTTGAAGCTGAACAGCGCCGGCTGCGGGTCGGCATAGCGTTGGTCGCTTTCCGGACAATGCAAGCCGGTCGAATAGCGCCACAGTTCGGGCTCGGCTGCTTCGTTGAGCTTGTACACATTGAGCCGGCCGCTGCCGCGCTTGAGCGCCAGCTCGATGGCTTCCATCACGCGCACCTTCTCGGCTGAGCCCAGGCGGAAGCGGTCGGCCACCACGTCGAGCAGCTTCTTGCCCTCGGCATCGCGTTCGGCCTGCACGCGCGAAAAGCCGCTGGCTGACAGCCACTGCTCGATCTGCTCGGACGAGGTGTTGGCCGGCAGTTCCACCGGGAAGGTGAACACCAGCCTGGGGTCGTCCGTGGATCGTTGAAGCAGGTCGGCGTAGATGGTCTCCGGCGTGTCGTGCCGCACCGGCAGCGCGGTCTGCTTGTCGAACAGATTCGCCGCACGCGCGAACAGCAGCTTCAGATGGTCGTTCAGCTCGGTCATCGTGCCGACCGTGCTGCGGCTGGTGCGCACCGGGTTGGTCTGGTCGATGGCGATGGCCGGCGGCACGCCGTCGACACGGTCCACCGCCGGGCGGTCCATGCGCTCCAGGAACTGCCGCGCATAGGCACTGAAGGTCTCGACGTAGCGCCGCTGCCCTTCGGCATAGAGCGTGTCGAAGACCAGGCTGGACTTGCCCGAACCGCTGGGCCCGGTGACCACCGTCATCTCGCCGGTGCGGATGTCCAGGTCCAGGTTCTTGAGGTTGTTCTGGCGGGCGCCGCGAATGCGGATGAGGCCGGTCGACATGTCGCTGCGGAACCTGGGAGAGAGGGCGAAGCGGGGCATTCTAGGAGCCCGCCCGACATCGCGCCGGGGCCGCGCGCGAGGCGTCCTCCGCGCCGGCCGAACCCGCTTCAGGGCGCCGGCGCGCGGCAGCTGCTTCCCAGCGGCTGCTCGAAATCGACCTTGGGCGTGAAGCTGGTGTCCAGCGGGTTGGCCTTGACTGCCACGATGTAGTAGCGCGTGCAGGGCTTGACGTCCAGCGTGAAGCTCTCGACCGCGCTGACACCGGCGCCTCCAGGCGGGCCGCGCAGCAGCAGGCGACGCACGCCGGGCTCGACGAACTTGGGCGTCACCGTCGAGCTGCTGCCGTCGACCGAGGCGATCTGCACCGGGTAGGTGTCGATCGGGGTGAGGAAGTAGCGCTCGCCCAGCAACTGCGACGTGGCCGGGTTGGTGGCACAGCCCTGCACCAGCGCCACACCAAGGGCTGTCATCCAAGGCCAGGTCTTCATGGACGCCTCCTGCAGCTCACGGACTCAACGGCACGGCCGCATCCTTGGAAAGCGCGGCCGAGCTGTCCACGACCCTCCTGGGCGGCGCGGCGGCATTCAGGAACTTGCCGATCTCGGCCAGGGCCTCGCGCGCCTCGGTCAGTTCGGGGTTGAAGATCTGCCAGACATGGACCATGTGGTTCCAGCGTTGCAGCCGCACCGGCGAACCAGCGGCCTGGGCTCGGTTGACGTAGCGCTGGCTGTCGTCGAACAGCATTTCCACCTCGCTGGCCTGCACCAGCACCGGCGGCAGCCGCGACAGGTCGGCGCGCAGCGGCGAGATCAGCGGGTCGTTGGGCTTGATGCGCGTCTGCAGCCAGCCGAACCACAGCAGCAGCGCCTGCGGCACGCGCGCCATCGAGCCGAACAGCGGACCCAGCATCGGGTCGCTGTGCACGTTGGCGCGCATGCTCGGGCTGCTCAGCGTGGCATCGGTCAGCGGCGACAAGGCCACCGCGGCATCGGGCGCGCGCAGCCCCTGGTCACGCACCCAGTTGATCAGCGACAGCGTCAGGTTGCCGCCGGCCGAGTCACCGGCCACGAACACCGCACTCGCCGGTGCCTCGCCCTGCGGGCCGTGCTCGAGAAGCCAGCGGTAGGCGCCGCGGCAGTCGTCGATGCCGGCCTGGCGCGGGTGCTCGGGCATCAGCCGGTAGTCGATGGCCAGCACCGCGCCGCCAGTCAGCTCGGAAAAGCGCGAGGTCAGTGTGCGATGGCTCTTCGGGCTGCCCATCATGAAGGCCCCGCCGTGGATGTAGAGCGTGCGCCGCTGCGGGTCAGCGCCGGGCGCCAGCACCCACTCGGCGGGCACGCCGGCACAGTCCACCGCGGTGATGCTCACGTCGAGCACCCGGTCGGCAAAGATACCGTCCATGTACTTGCGCAGCACCGCATTGCGCTGGCGCATCGGCACGCCCTTGAGCAGCTCGCGGATGCCGCCGAGCGAAGCGATCACCGCCTGGATCTCGGGCCCGGGCGCGTCGCCGCGCGAAAAGCGCTCGCCGACCGGCCGGTCGAAGGCCGACATGTCGGCGCCGCGCAGATGGAAGACGGCCACCGCCCACACGCCGCCAATCACCACCATCACTACCAGCGTCAGTTCGAGCACAACAGGTCTCCGGAGTCACGCCGCCCGCAGGCTGCGGGCAGATCCGATGAGGCGAGCATATCGCCGCGCAGCGGCGCGGGGCTGGATGAACCTGTCTAACGCGCACCCGCCTGAAGCAGGATCTGCACCATCGGCTGGTAGCCGCGCGAGCGCGCCAGCGTCAGCGGCGTGGCGCCCTGGCCGTCCGCCAGCTGGGTGTTGGCGCCGGCTTCGACCAGGGAGCGCACCGTGGCCACATGCCGCTGCCCGCCCTGGCCGAGCACGATGGCTTCGATCAGCGCCGTCCAGTGCAGGTTGTTCACATGGTCGAGTGGTGCGCCGGCCTTGATCAGCTGGCGCACCACGCCGTCGTGGCCCAGGTGCGCGGCGGCGATCAGCGCCGTGCCGTCGTAGCGGCTGGTGATCAGCTTCGCGCTCGCGCCGAGCGACAGCAGCAGGCTCAGGCTGTCCTCGTCGTCGGCCACCGCGGCGATGGTCACCGCGTCGTAGCGGTCGTTCTCCAGCGCGCCGAGGTCGGCGCCGGCCTGGGCCAGCGCGCGCACCGCCTCGCGCCGCTTGGCAAAGCTGGCCACGTGCAGCGGTGTACGGCCGTGACCGTCGCGCGGGTTCGCGTCGGCGCCGCCGGCGAGCAGCTGCGCGATGCGCGCCGCATCGCCCTGCCAGGCAGCCGCGTGCAGGCCGGTGAAGCGCGCGGTCTCGGCAGGCGCGGGCGGCGTCTGCGCCATGACCGGCAGCAGCAGCCAGCCCATCGCCACGAGCGGAGCGTGCAACAGCAGGCGGCGCAGGTTCATGCGGGCATTCTTTCACCCGCAATGGCGATGGTCGAGAGCTCCGCCCGACCGCAACCCCGCTTCGTTCCGAGTCCTGCTCGAAGCCCGGGAATCCAGTGGCAGCTTGCGGCGCTTTGCTGAAGTTCGATGTCCGCTGTACGTGCGTGACTTTCGTGGTGGCGAAGACGGTGCGGGGCAGGCCGCGACGCTTCGGTGGAGCGGTAGTCTGCTCCACTGCCCTGCGATGCTCGCGACCCTGGCTTGGCGCATAACTCGCTACGCGCTGCGCGCTGCGCTCGGACAGACGCGCCAAGTTTGATGTTGAAGCGCGCTGCGCGCGCGGCCAGGGTCGCTGCGCTTCTCGGCGCCCCACAGGCGCATCGCGTCCTGCCCCGCACCGTCTTCGCGGCAGCGCTCGTGGTGTTCGGTCCCAAACAGCCCCGGCACCGACTTCGCGTCGGGCGGCACCCGGCAGGGGCGATTTCTGCGGCGACGAGGAGCACAGCACCAGGGTCGGCGCGCGGCAGCGCGCTTCGTGATCTGACTTGCCGCATCTGTCCGAGCGCAGCGCCGAGCCCGCAGGGCTTGGCGCGTAGCGAGTTATGCGGCACGACCCTGGGGCGCGCACCACAGTGCAGTCGGGCCGCAGGACCGACCGCCGCAGCATGAGCCCCTGGCGGGTGCCGCCCGGCGCGATGGGCCAAACGCAGAAGGAAAGCAGCCTCTCGCGAACAGCAGCCATGCGCCGCGAGCCGTCACCCTGTCTTCCGTGCGATCGATCGCTTGCCGGCGTCAGGCCGCAAAGAAGCGCTCGACCAGCGCGTACTGCTCGGGTGTGTTCAGGGTCGGGGCATGGCCACAGCCGGCGATCGTGACCACCACCGCGCGCGGCCCGCGGTTGCGCATCGCGTCGGCCACCTCGGGCAGCAGCAGGTCGGAGTGCTCGCCGCGCAGGCACAGCACCGGCAGGTCCAGGCTGTCCCAGGCTTCCCACAGGGCGTAGTCGTCGGCATGGTGGGTGAACTGCATGACCATCGCCGGGTCGTAGTGCGGCGTGACCCGGCCATCGCTCAGGCGGCGGGTGGAGGTTTCGGTCAGGCGCCGCCACTGCGCATCGTTCATCGCGCCGTAGGGCTTGTAGACGGTGCGGAAGTACTGCTCCAGCTCACTCACCCGGGCAAAGGCCGGCGGGCTGCCGGCATAGCTGCGGATGCGCTGGATGGCCGAGTCGGCCAACTGCGGACCGACATCGTTCAGCACCATGCGCCGGATGCGGCCGCGCAGCGGACCGGCCGCGGCCTTCAGGCCGATGGCGCCGCCCATCGAGGTGCCCAGCCAGAGCACCTGCTCCAGACCCAGCTGGTCCAGCAGCGCGGCGGCCAGCTGCCCATAGAAGGCCAGGCAGTACTCCTGCGCCGGCAGCGGGCTCCACTGGCTCAAGCCGCGGCCGAGGGTGTCCGGGCAGATCACGCGGTAGCGCTGCGCCAGGTGTTCGGCGATGTCGTCCATGTCGCGCCCGGTGCGCGCCAGGCCGTGCCAGGCGATCACGGCCTCGTCGTGGCCGGCGCCCCATTCGGTGTAGTGCAGCTCTCGTTCGAGGCAGCGGATGTAGTTCGAGGTGGGCGTCATTTCTTCATGGCCCCAAGGCGCAGCCGCCCCACGACCCCAGTGGGGAAGTGGTAGACCGACAGCACGAACAGCACGCCCAGCCAGAGCAGCCAGCGGTCGGGCGAGACCAGTTGCGACAGCACCGGCACGCCTTCCAGCGCACCGGCACCGAACTTCAGCAGGTCCTGCAGATAGTTCTGCGCGAAGACGAACAGCACCGAGCCGATGACCGCGCCGTACATCGTGCCCATGCCGCCGATGACGACGATCAGCAGGATGTCGAGCATGATCTCGAAGCTCAGCGTGGTGTCGGGGCCGGTGTAGCGCAGCCACAGTGCCAGCAGCGCACCGGCCACGGTGGCGAACAGCGCCGACAGCACATTGGACAGCGTGCGATAGACCACCGTGCGGTAGCCGATGGCCTCGGCGCGGAAGTCGTTCTCGCGGATCGCCTGCAGCACGCGGCCGAAAGGCGAGTTGACGATGCGCAGCAGCAGCAGGAACAGCAGCGCCACCACCACGAACAGCAGGTAGTAGCTGAACACCTTGCCGTCGAGCAGCACGCCGAACACCTCTGACTCGAAGGGCTCGAAGGACGGGCTGAAGACTGCCGGGTTCTTGAAGCTCAGGCCGTCCTCGCCGCCGGTGAAGTCACTCAGTTGCGAGGCCAGCGTCTGGAAGGCCGCAGCCACGGCCAGCGTGATCATGGCGTAGAAGATGGCCTTGACACGCAGGCTGAACAGGCCGATCACCAGTGACAGCACCAGCGACAACAGCAATGCGACGCCGAGGCCGATGAACACCGCGGCGAAGCCCTCGCCCAGGCGCGTACTGGCAATGGCGATGCCGTAGGCACCGATGCCGAAGAACATGGTGTGCGCGAAGCTGACGATGCCGGTGTAGCCAAGCAGCAGGTCGTAGCTGGCGACGAGCAGGATGAAGACCAGCATCTTCGCGGCCACGCCCAGCGCCTTGCTGCCCGGGAACAGGAAGGGCGCGAAGGCCAGGCCCAGCAGCACCAGCAGCAGCGCCAGCGCCAGCCAGCGGCTGCGCGGCAGGTCGTGCGAAAGCAGACGATCGATGAACATGGCGCTAGCGGTTGGTGACGGGATACAGCCCCTGCGGGCGCCACAGCAGGATGGCCACCATCAGGCCGATGTTGGAGAACAGCGCCACCTTGGGCGCCAGGTAGCCGGTGTAGTTGGCCATCAGGCCGACCAGCAGCGCACCGACGAAACATCCAAAGGTCGACCCCAGGCCGCCGATGATGATGACGATGAAGATCAGCACGTTGACCTGCGCGCCGATCTGCGGCGTCACCGACTGCTGGTACAGCCCCCACATCACACCGCCCAGGCCGGCCAGCGCCGAACCGGCGACGAACACGCCGACGAACAGGCGGCGGATGCGGTAGCCGAGCGACTCCACCATCTCGCGATCCTGCACGCCGGCACGGATCAGCAGGCCGACCTTGGTGCGGTTCAGCGCGAACAGCAGCAGCGCGAACACCCCCAGGCCGATGGCCACCGCCAGCACGCGGTACTTCTCGATCGACGCGTCGCCGATGACGAAGCTGCCGCGCAGCGCGGTGGGCAGCGGCAGCGCGATCTGCTGCGGGCCCCAGATGACCTTGATCAGCTCCTCGCCGACGATCATGCCGCCCATGGTGATGAGGATCTGCTTCAGGTGCAGGCCGTAGACCGGGCGCACGATCACGCGCTCGAAGGCCAGTCCCAGCGCGCCGGCGGCTGCCATCGCCACCAGCATCGCGGCGAACACCGCCACCAGGTTGCGCCACAGCGATTCCGACGCCGACCAGTCGGCCATGCCGCCCATCACGCTGGTGGCGACGAAGGCACCGAGCGCGATGAACACGCCGTGGCCGAAGTTGAGCACGTCCATCAGGCCGAAGATCAGCGTCAGGCCCGAGGCGATGATGAAGATGATCAAGCCCATCGCCAACCCGGCGACGCTGAGCGTGACCCAGGTCGAGGACGATCCGATCAGCGGCCAGGCGGCCAGCAGCACCGCGCCCAGCAGCGCAATCGGCTTCCAGTCGAACTCGGCCTTCGGTACCTGGAGCCCCTCGGCCGGGGAGTACCCCGGCCGGTCCCCCGAGGGAACGCGGGCCGGCTTGGGAGCGGCCCGGCGCTCGGCCCGCTGCGCTTCTGTGCTCATTGATGCGCTCCCAGTGAAAGGCCGAGCAGCCGGTGCTGCAGCGACTCGTCCTCGGCCAGTTGCGCCATCGCGCCGGCGTGCACGACGCGGCCGTTGTCCATCACCGCCACGCGGTCGCCCAGCGCCTTGGCCATCTGGAAGTTCTGCTCGACCAGCAGGATGGTGGTGCTCTGCGCCTTCAGCTGGCGGAAGGCGTCGATCAGGTTGTTGATGATCGACGGCGCCAGGCCCTTGCTCGGTTCGTCGATCAGCAGCAGCTCGCGCGGCTCGACGATGGCGCGCGCCACCGCCAGCATCTGCTTCTGCCCGCCGGACAGCTTGCCCGCCGGGTACAGCCAGAATTTCTTCAGCGCCGGGAACAGGCCGAAGATCCACTCCAGCCTCGTCGTGTCCAGCTCGGCGGCGCGGCGCGCCTGGCGAGCGGCCAGCACCATGTTCTCCTGCACCGTCAGGTCGGTGAAGATGCCCATTGCCTCGGGCACGTAGGCGATGCCGAGCTGCGCGATGTCCGGCGTGCCGAGTTGCCCGCCCGGGCCGCCGATGGGCCGGCCCTTGAAGTGCACCGAACCCTTCGAGGCGGCCCACAGACCCATGATCGTGCGCAGCGTGGTGGACTTGCCGGCGCCGTTGCGGCCCAGCAGCATCGTCACCTGACCGGCCGGCACCTCGAGGTCCACGCCGTGCAGGATGTGGTACGCGCCGATGTGCGTGTGCACGCCCTGGAGTTGCAGCACAGCGGCGCTCATACGGCTTCTTCGGGCACGATGCCCAGATAGGCCTGCTGCACCACCGGCGAGGCGATCACCGCCGCCGGTTCGCCGTCCGCCACCAGCTGGCCGTTGTGCAGCACGATGATGCGGTCGGCCAGCTCGCTGACCACGTCCATCTTGTGCTCCACCAGCAGGATCAGCCGGTCCTTGCGCGACTTCAGCGCGCGGATCAGGTCCAGGATCACCGGCACCTCGTCCACGCTCATGCCGGCAGTGGGCTCGTCGAACATGAAAACCTTCGGGTCCAGCGCCATCAGCAGCGCCACTTCCAGCTTGCGCTGGTCGCCGTGCGGCAACCCGGCGGCATGCGCGTCGCGCTTGTCCTCCAGCCGCACCGAATGCAGGATCTGCCGCGCCTCGTCGATCCAGGCCTTGCGGTCCAGCCAGACGCTGAACAAATCCAGCCCGCCGCCGCCGCGCCGGCCCGATTCGCGCGCCTGCACCGCCAGGCGCACGTTCTCCTGCACCGTCAGATTCGGGAACAGCTGCGTCAGCTGAAAGGCGCGGCCCAGGCCGCGGTGCGTGCGCAGCGGCGCCGGCAGGCGGGTGATGTATTCGCCATTCAGCAGCACCTGCCCCTCGCTCGCCGGCAGCTGGCCAGAGATGAGGTTGAAATAGGTGGTCTTGCCCGCGCCATTGGGCCCGACGATGGCCGTCAGCGTGCCCGGCGCGAAGGCGCAGGACACATGGTCGACGGCCACATGGCCGCCAAAGCGGATGGTCAAGTCACGAGTCTCGAGCACGGCGAGTCCAGGCCCGGCCAAAGGCCGGGCATTCGTCCATCTGACTGGAGCCCCCGCTTGGAGGGGGCCGAGGGCCGCGGCTCCGACAGGCCAGTGGCCTGTCGGACGGCCCGAGGAACCCGAGCACTGCGAGGGTGCGGCCTGCAAGGCTCGGGGCAGCGAACGGCCAGAGCCGTCCAGAACAAGCGCTAGCGCTTGTTCTGGATCGGCACATCCATCTCGGACGCCTTGATCTCCCGCACCAGCTCCGGCACGCCCCAGGCGAAGGCCGGGTCCACCTTGATCTTGAAGTGGTACATGTCCTGCATCGCCTGGTGATCTTCCTTGCGGAAGGTCATCGTGCCCTTCGGCGTCTCGAAGCTCATGCCTTCCATCGCCGCGATCAGCTTGGGGGCAGCAGTGTCGGCGCCGGTTTTCTTGAGCGCCTCGACCACCGCGATGCCCGCGGCCATGCCGCCGGCGGTGAAGAAGTCCGGCGGAGACTTGAACTGCGAGTAATGCCGGGCCACCAGCCATTCGTTGACCTTGTTCTTCGGGATGCCGAAGTAGTAGTACAGGCCGCCTTCCATGCCCGGGAACTGCTTGTAGGCCACCATTGCCGGCAGGATGTTGCCGCCGGTGGCGATCTCGATGCCGTAACGCTTGAGGTCCATGTCGGCGATCTTGAAGGGGTTGCCGCCGGCCCAGATGATCCACACCACCTTCTTGCCCGGCTGGTCCTTCAGCTTGTCGATGATGCGCTGGCCGGCCGCCGTGAAGTCGGTGGTGGCCGCGGGCAGGTATTCCTCGTGGACGATCTTGGCCTTCTTGACCGCGCCCTTGAAGGCCTTGACACCGTCCTTGCCGAAGGCGTTGTCCTGCGCCAGCGTGACGATGTGAGTTCCGGCCTGGTCCAGCGCCGCGGCGTTGGCGATGGCGTCCTGGCTGCTGCTGCGGCCGGTGCGGAAGATGTATTTGTTCCACTTGTCGCCGGTGATCGAATCGGCCACCGCCGGCTCCACCAGCAGGATCTTCTTGTATTCCTCGGCCACCGGCAGCATGGCCAGCGCCACGGGGCTGGCAGTCGGGCCGACAGCGATGTCCACCTTGTCGTCGGCATAGGCCTGCGCCAGCAGCGTCTTGCCCACGTCGGGCTTGCCCTGGTCGTCCTTTTCGATGACTACCAGCTTCTTGCCGTTGACCATCATCGTGCCGCCCGTGGCGTACTCCAGGCCCAGGTTGAAGCCGACGATGGTCTGCTTGGCATAGGCCTCGAGCGGGCCGGTCTTGCTGGCGATCAACGCGATCTTCACTTCGCCCTTGTTCTGGGCCAAGGCGCTGCCGAACGGCAAGGCCGTCAGCGTGGCGGCCAGCGCGGCGGCGGCAAGCCAGGAAATGGTCGGTCGGGTCACGGGGCGGTCTCCTTCAGGCTACGGATGCGCGGCACGGAAGCGGCCGCGGGTTGAGGCACTGCGACGCAACGGCCGTGCCAAGCGGCACCATGTCAGTGCAAACCCGGAGAAATGCCCCGAACCGAGGCTGGAAGGGGCTGCTCTGAGTTTCTAAAAGGGTCTGGAGCCGCACTTGCCCGCCTTGACTGCCTATTTTCAAGACATTTCTTGCGAAGGGAAGTCAGTCAACCGTCCAGAGGCCGGACAAAATCTTCCACTTTGCGGTTCCTGCGAGCGGCAGTGTTCAGCCACCGAGCATGGCCTTTCTCAGGTCGGGCTGCACTGGCTTGTCGGCCAGCCAGATGCGCATCAGTGCGGCATTGAAGGTTTCGCCGCCGATCGCTCCCTTGGCCTGGCCATTGAACGCGATGCGTGTTTCGCCACCGACGAAGTCCATCGTCACGACGTCGCCGGCCTTGGCCTGCCCCACCGACTTCATGATCGACAGCAACTGCTCGGTCTGCGACTTCACCGCCGCCGCCTGTTCGGCGCTGCTGGTGTCCTTGATGCCGTCGGCCAGGGCGCCGGCCAGCTCGTCGGCCGACAGGTCGCGCAGCAGATTCAACTGCACCCGGCGCGGGTTGGCGGCAAGCACGCCGGCCAGGTCGCCGGCCTTGGCCGGCAGGTCCAGGCTGGCAACACAGTTTGCGTCGGACGAGTTGATCGTGCGCAAGGAGCGTCAATCGCAACACCCCCCCGATGTCCAGCATTCAAGACCACGAGGGAGCTGCCTACTTCAACCGTGCCTCGATGTTCAGCTACTTTTATGGGACGTGATCAATTGAGACCGTCGGCCAAGTGGACGTTGGGGTGTAGCCTTGTTCGATGCAGGATCTTGGATCCGTTGTACCGCCCGTCAAGGAGGTGTCTTGGGAACCGCCGACCGAAGTCGAAGTGGTGGTCGAGGTGCCTCGTGGCAGCTTCCTAAAGCGCGGTTCAACTGGCACGATTGACTTTGTCTCGCCTCTGCCTTGCCCGTTCAACTACGGCTCGGTTCCAAGTTTGCTGGGTCTTGAAGGGGATTTGCTTGACGCGCTGGTGCTAGGCCCCCGCTTGTGTTTTGGCACGCACGTGCGCGTCAAAGCGTGGGGTGCAGTTACCTTGACCGACAGAGGCTTGTCGGACGACAAGCTGATCTGCTGTGAACATCAGCCGAGCATTGCG
>JAGTRL010000093.1 GCA_018261815.1 Pseudomonadota bacterium | reverse complement strand
CACATAGGTGCCGGCGGGGTGGTCGCCGCTTTCGTCGCTGAAGGTGCCGTCGAGCACCAGGTACTCCTCGCCGCCGCCATGGGTGTGGCGGGCGAAACGTGAGCCGGCGTTGTAGCGCACGATGCTGGTGGCGCGGGCCACTTCGTCGCCAATGCGGTCCAGCCGATGGCGGTGCACGCCGGGTTCGGGCGATGGCTGCCAGCCAGCCGCATCGGCGGGCGGGATCACCACGCGCCGGTCGAAGTCGGCGTTCAGGTGGGTCGTGTTCATGTCGCTATTCTGCGGCCCGGCGTCAAAGCTCCAGTTCGATGCGCTCGCCGCCGCGCGCCACGGGCACGGCGCAACGCAGCAGTACCTCGTCTGCGGCCGGCCGCCACGCGGCGGGTTCGGCATAGGTCAGGGCACCGGCCGTCATGCGCGTGGTGCATGAGCCACATTTCCTGGCGCGGCGAGAGAACGGCAGGTTCAGCCCCTTGACCGTCAGCTTTGCGGCATGGAATCTGGAATTCCAAAGGTCGGCAACGGGTCGAGGGCGGGTCCTCAGGCCCGTGATCGCATCGCCCTGAACCTGCCGGTCGCTGCGGATCGCCATACAGGCGAAGGCCACCATCACTGAGTCCCGGCCAGGAGCCGGCGTAGGTGAAGGACAGCCTCCTGGCATTTCACCCGGCCACGCTGACACTGGCGGCGGCGTGGAGTTAGCCACCCGAAGGTAGGCACCTGCAAGCAGGCACCCGTAGGTAGGCGCCCGTCAGGGCGATTGCGACGCTGTGCGCGACTTGAGATCGTCCGAGCTCACCACCTTGGGAGCCTCGCATGCAAGCCGTCGGCCGACCGCCCCAGAGGGCGCCGGACGGCGCCCCGCTCCACTACGAGCGGCATCGCCCCGAGCAGACCAACCCTGTACCGCCTGGTGCAGCAGCATGCGGCCAGCTTCATCGCCCACACCGAGGCCAGCACCGGATCGGAGCTGCCGCGCTTCATCAAAGACGAGCTCGACGCCTTTCTCGAATGCGGCATCCTGGCCCACGGTTTCCTGAGGCTGCACTGCGGCGAATGCGGCCACGACAAGCTGCTGGCCTTCAGCTGCAAGCGCCCGGGCTTTTGCTCCTCATGCAGGGCACGTCCGATGTCGCACACCGCAGCGCACCTGGTGGACCACGTCATCCCGCATGTGCCGGTGCGGCAATCGGTGCTGTCGCTGCCGATCCCGCTGCGCGTGCTTCTGCCCGCGCAGCCCGAACTCGTCACGCCGGTGCTGCAGGTGGTGCAGCGCGTGGTCACGCGGCATCTGCTGGGGCAGGCCGGGCTCGCGACTGATGAGGGCCATGGCGGCGTCGTCACGCTGATCCAGCGCTTCGGCTCGACAGCCATTCACCTTCACGGCCTGTTGCTGGACGGCGTGTACCGGTGCGACGCCGATGGCGTGCCCAGCTTCGTCGAGGCGAGCGCACCCACCGACTACGAACTGCACGCGCTGCTGCAGACGGTCATCGCCCGGCTGATGAAGCTGCTCACGCGGCGTGGCGTGCTGATCGAGGAGATAGGCCAGACCTACCTGGCCGATCCGGATGCCGACGGCGAGGAGGCGCGTAGCCTGCGTCCAAGCCGCGCTCGAGGCCGGTTGCATCGACGACGCAGTGGTGGCCGAAAGCCTGACCCAGTCGCATGCGCTGTGGCACCTGCGCGAATCGATCCCTCTGGCGCAGAGCCAGGAAGGCCCGAACATCAAGCACGACATCGCGCTGCCGGTGTCGGCGATCCCGGCCTTCGTCGCCCACACCGATGCCGCGCTGGCGGCGGCCTTTCCGGGCATGCGGCTGGTCAACTTCGGGCACCTGGGCGACGGCAACCTGCACTACAACGTGCAGGCGCCCGTGAGCATGCCGGCGCAGCAGTTCATGGACCGGCACGAGCACGCGGTCAACACCCTGGTCTACGACGCGGTCTGCGCCATGGGCAGATCGATCTCGGCAGAACACGGCGTCGGGGCGCTGAAGCGCGGCGAACTGGCCGAGCGCAAGTCGCCGGTGGCGCTGCAGCTGATGCGCGCCATCAAACAGGCGCTCGACCCGCACAGGCGGCTGAACCCGGGGCGGGTGCTGTAGCGGCCGCGTCAGCAGGCGGCATCCGCCTCCGCGATCAGCCAGCTCAGGAACTCGCGCACCTCGGGCTTCTTGCGTGACGCGTCGGACTGGAACAGGTAATAGCTGCGCGGCGACACAACGCTCTTCTTGAACGGCGCCACCAGCTTGCGCTGCGCGATCAGTTCGTTCAGCAGCGGCAGGCGGCCCAGCGCCACGCCCTGGCCGGCCACCGCGGCCTGGATCAGCTGGTCGTACATCGAGAAGTGCAGCACGCTGGCCGGCTTCAGGTCTTCGAGTTTCATCGCACGCAGCCACGGCGGCCATTCCAGCAACTGCGAGCCCGGGCCGCTGTCCAGGTGCAGCAGGCAGTGCTGGCGCAGGTCCTCGGGCTGCTTCAACGGCCGCGCGCCATCGCGACGCAGCCTGGGGCTGCACACCGGCAGCACCACCTCGCCGAACAGGCGCACGCCTTCGGCCGCGGCGCCCTCCTGGGTGTGGTAACGGATCGCCACGTCGACGCCGTCGCGCTCGAGGTTTGCCACCGAGTAGGTCGCCGAGATGCGCACATCGACGTCGGCACGTGATGCCGTGAACCCGGCCAGCCGCGGGATCAGCCACAGGCCGGCGAAGCCGGCGGTGGTGCTGACCACCACGGTCTTCAGCCGGGCCTCGCCGCGCAGTTGCTCGCTGGTCTGGTGCAGCCGCTGCAGCACCTCGACCACGGTGCGCTGCAGCAGCGCTCCTTCGTCGCTGAGGCGCAGCGCGCGATGCAGCCGCTGGAACAGCAGCACGCCGTAGAAGTCCTCCAGCGCCGCCACCTGGCGGCTGACGGCCGACTGCGTCAGCGCCAGCTCGTCGGCGGCGCGGGTGAAGCTCAGGTGCCGCGCGGCGGCGTCGAAGGCCTCTAGCTGGTCCAGCGGCGGCAGGTCGTAGTGGCGGTGTCGCATTGCAGTCGCATTCCAATATTGCATGCAAAGCATTCGGGAATACCGTTTGAACGGCGGCCTGCACAGGAACAGACTCCGCTCAACCCGTTGCAGCAACCCTGCAACTGGCCGTGAACGACGAATACACATTCTGCATGCAAAGGAGTTGACCATGCACACCGACCTGAATCACGCGGCGACCTTCCTGGAGCGCGGCCGGTCGCAGCGCCTGCAAGACGCACGCGGCAGCCTGGTGCTGTGCCTGAGCGGCACCCTGTGGCTGACGCAGGAAGGCGACCCGCGCGACGTGGTGCTCGAAGCCGGCGACGAGGCACAGATCGACCGCGACGGGCTCAGCATCGTTCAGGCACTGAGCGATGCGCGCTTCGTGCTGTCGCACGATCGCCTGGCGCTCGACGTGCTGCTGCGCGCCCGCCAGGCGCAGGCCGCGCTGGCCACCCACTGACACCGGCGAAAGGCCCGCCATGAGCTACACCATCGAACACTACCCGACACGCTGGATCGACGTCTGGCACCTGGCCGACGGCCGCAAGGTCACGGTACGGCCTGTGCTGCCGCAGGACGCCGAGCTGGAGCAGGCGCTGGTGCGCGCGCTGTCGCCGGCCTCGCGCTACCAGCGCTTCTTCGCGCCGATCCGCGAGTTGCCCGCAGGGTGGCTGCACCGGCTGACGCAGATCGACTACCGGCTGCAGCAGGCTTTCATCGTCGAGACCTTCGTCGGCGACCAGGCCTTGGCCGTGGCCGAGGCGCGCTATGTGGTCGATGCCTCGGGCGAGGAATGTGAGTTCGCGGTGGTCGTGGCCGACGACTGGCAGCACCTGGGGCTGGCCCGCCGCTTGATGTACAGCCTGCTGCGCAGCGCGGCCGAGGCCGGGCTGAAGCGCATGGTCGGCGACGTGCTCGCCACCAACCATGCAATGCTGTCGCTGGCGCGCAGCCTGGGCTTCCGGGTGCTGCGCCACCCGGATGGCGGCGCGCAGGTACATCGGGTGCAGCGCATGCTGGACCGGCCGGTGCAGGCCGAGCTGCCGGCCGGTACGCTGTCTACTGCAGCGGCCCCTTCAGCGCCGCCGGCATGGGCAGCGCAATGATCTCGATGCCTTCGTCCTCGCGCGCGCCTCGCGAGATTGAGCAGTTCGAGCGCGACAATGGCATTGAGAAGGCTCGAAAGATGGAGCGCGCCGAAGTCATCACTCGCACGGGCTGATCGCTAGCACAGTACGTAGCGAGGCTTCTTGAGCCTCGCTCTTCCATCGCGGTGGGGGCTGGCAACTCTCACCGACAACCATCAAGCCCGCGCAAGCGGGCTTGTTCATGCCCATCCGCTCCCCAAAATACAGTGGGTCGCGCCCGGTGGCATTCGCCAGCCGGCAGCGCTGGATCGGATGTGGCTGGATTGGGCGTGATTTGTCGAGCAAGACGTCAAGTGCCGTGGGTCGCTTTCCAAGGTCAGCTATAGGGCGCTGATTCTTGGGATCCGAACTTCCGGTGCGGGTCGCACTCGCCAGTTCGTGCACCGAGATAGGCAGGTGCATTGCTGACCTTCAAGTTGAGCGTCATGGCAGCGGTCGTTCCATTTCGACGCCCCCGGCCAGGAAGCGACGTTGACGATCGGCGGCTTCCGGGCGCCCCGTTGGGAAGTCGAGCTATGGCCGGACCGCGGTGGTCAGCTGAAGATCATCGCCGCCTTTCTCGAATCGGTGGTGATCGAGCGCACCCACAAGGCCACAGCCTTGGCATCTGCCTTGGCCTGAGCATTGCGCACTCTGGTCGTGGGGTGGACCCTTCAGGTGGCGTGTCGGACCGTTGCGGCAACCAGGACGGCGGACACGGCTGCGGTTCACCCCAGCCGCGGTGGCAGGGGCGGCGGCCCGGGCAGAGCGGCCCAGGCGCGGTCCGAGCGTTCCGACCAAGCCGCCGGTGTCATCAGCTCCAGACTGATCGTGAGCGAGGCGCCCGCGCGAGGCTTCAGGCCCAGTTGCAGCGTGTGCATCTCCAGCCCGCGCGGTCGCGCGATCGGCTGCCGGCCGCCCAGTGCGGTGATCGATTGCTGCGCTGGCACGCTGATGTGCGCAGCGAGGCCGCTGACCGGGTCGCGCAGCGACAGCTCGCCGGCGCCGCCAGCAGGTTCGGGCCAGGCGCCGAGCCACAGCGCTTCATCGTCGGCACAAGGTACGCACAATACATCGCCGTCACGGTACAGCGGGGCCAGGCCCCAGCTACGCAGCACGACGCCAGGCCGCCATTGGCTGGCCGCCAGGCGCTGCATCGCGATGCGCAGGCCGCCGCCGTCCAAGGCGTCGGCATCGACTTGCCAGCGCGCATCCACGGGCTGGGCTGCGGCGCGGCTCAGCCGTACAGCAGGCGGATCGTCTCAGCATCGCCGGCCGAGAGTTTCCATGAAGGCATGAACGCCGTGCCGTCCAGCGTCCAGTGGGCGGGGACGGTGTAGATCATCACCGAGGCAGCGTCGAAGTCAGTAGTGATGACCTTGGACTTGTCAAAGGCCGCGAAGACGTTGAAGTCGATGGTTTCCTGGTCCCAATTGTTCGGTGCACCGCTCAAGTCGGCGTTGACCGCTGCCTTGTTCCAGCGAATCGTGGCTCCCGGGTGGTTGTGCTCATGCAGCAGGCCCAGCGCATGGCCGAACTCGTGAATCACCACGCTGGAAAAGTCCTTCTCGGGCGTGTCCAAGCGGGCCCAGCCGAGGTTCATCGACGGTTGCGCCGGCGGGTAAAGCAGGCTGTCGGTGCCCACGGCCGACCATGAGCCACTGTTCTCGTTGAAGGCGATGCGCACATGGGCCTTTTCACCCGGCTGCGCCTTGGCGATGTCCAGCTTCACGCCGGGCACCAGCCAGGCGCGTGCCGTGGCGATCACTCGATCATGCAACTCGGCTTCGCCCTGCATGAAGCGCACACGCAGAGAGGTGCCGGGCTGCCACAGCTTTTCCCGGTCGGCGACGCCCTCCAGGTTGGCCAGGATCACCACTTCCGACCCGCGCTTGCCGCCGGGTGTGTCGATGGTGGTGCAGATCCAGCTCTTGCGTTCGGTGCTCATCGCCATTCTCCTTCTGGGTGGGTGGAAGCCAGCCTTGCGCGGGCTCGGTCAGCCGAGGGCCAACAAGTATCGACCTGGATCGCAGACTGTCCATGCCACTTCAGGCCGCCGGCTGGTGGTCTGCCCGCAAGTTTGAGGACGAGGCCGCTGCGCGGCCGCACTAGCACTCGCGACTGTCCAAAGCAAAAAGCAACCTGATGGGGAACAAGCCTCCACAAACCATGACCCCATATTTCTCCCCGCGAAGCGGGAGAGGGGCCAAGGCAAATCTCAACAGTGGTTAGCACAGCAGCACCAGGGGCGCGTCGTATCTGATGAGCTGCAAGCGTGCCTCGGCCGGCGCAGGGGCGACGGCGCCGTCAGAGCGCCGTCGCCTTCACTGCCGCCACCAAAGTAGCCAGCGCCAACCCTTCATTTGCGGCATAGGTTCCCGACTGTCCATTGAGCCGTGGCATGCCGAACCTGCCGCCCTTGTGGTGCAGCGCGATCACCTTCCAACCTGAATCGTCGAACACCGGGCTGCCGGAGTTGCCGCCCTCGGTCGGCGCGTGATAGTGCACGCGTACGACGCCGGGAATCTGCGGCTGCCCAGCGGGCGGGCCTTCATGGTCGAGCAGTTCGTTGTCCTGGAACGAGAACGACAGCTCGCGCCCTCCGGGGTAGCCGATGATGTAGACCCGCGGCCGCTTCTTCACTTCCGGGCCCGGCAAATCTGGCAGCAAGCTGCTGACCGGCAGCGCCGGGATGCCGACGGGCAGACTTTGCAGCCGCAACAGGCTGGCGTCGTGCTGATCGACCGGTGAAGTCCACACCAGGCTCTTCACCGCATAGGCCTTGCCGGGGTCGTCGGCTTCGAAAACCACTTCGGCTTCCTCGGGGCGGATGCCCGGCGCTGCACCGTGGGCGTTGACCACGTGGAAATTCGTCAGCAGCAGCAGTTCGTCTGCCGGCAACAGGCCGAAGTCGCCGCCGCGCACCAGGAAGCCCGACCCGAGCCGTTTGCCCAGGCGCTGGCGCACCACCGCCACCGAGCGTGCCGCATCGACACCGGCGCGCCACCAGGCGAAGGTTTGTGGCCCTTCGACGCCGAGGATGGCTTCGAGCTGGCTGCGGTCGGCGGCTGCGGCACGTGGCGCGGCAGCCCGGGCGCGCCCCGACACGCCACGGGCGACCGGGGCCGACGGCAGGCTCACCTGCATCGCCGGCAATGCCAGTTCTCCGCCCGGCAGCTGCAACAAGCGGGCCCGAAGCACATCGACCAGCCCGCGCGCACGCTGCACACCGGTCGCGCCTTGCAGCGCTACGCCGGGAGTACGGGTGGTCAGCTGCTCCAAGCCCCACACCTCGGTGAACTGGCGCAGCGTGCTGGCCACTTGGAAGGCCTGTACATCCTTGGCGCCGAGGTACTCACGCAGCAGGCTCTCCACGGGGCCCAGATCGCCGGTGGACAAGCCTAGGCCCAGCGTGACTTCGGCCAGCGTGGGCAGATACCACTCGTCGCGGGCTTTCGCGGGCACAGCGCGCAGATTCGTCAGCAGTTCGGCAGCCAGCTTGGCAGGGTCGAGCCGCGGTGCGATCTCGCTCCAGCCTTCGCGCCGCGCGCGGCTGACTAGAGCCAGAAGGTTTACGCCATGCCAGGTGTTCTTCTTCGGGTCGGCCTTGTAGGGTTGCTGATAGGCCTGCACCGCCGCAGCCAGCGCCAGGCGCGCGCCGGCCGAACTCCCATCGGCGGCGTCGAAGAAGATCTGCTTGTGCGCGCGGCCCAGCAGACCCCAGGCTTCGATCGCTTCTTCATGCTGCTTCGGCAGCTTGGCCAACGACTGGCGCAGCATGTCAATGGCGGCGATGGCCGATCCGGTTTCGATCAGGCCCTGCGCGTAAAGCCGGCGCGTGCGCGCATCGGCCGGGTCGACGCGGCACAGCGCCTCGGCCAGCCGGCCCATCAGTTCGAAGTCGCGCAGATTGCGCAGTTGCAGTACCAGTGCGCGCGCTTCGTTAACGGCTTTCGCGTTGGGCGATGATCGCAAAGTTTTTAGCAGCGCCTGGGCGCGCGCGCGCTGGCGGTCTTCCTCCCGCAGTGGCGGGGACGGCTCGGATTGGGCCGTAGAGAGTTTGGTTTGGCGCGGCATGTTCTTCGGATCAGCCGGTGCAGGCCGGCCGCATCAGGGCCGCGCTTCGGCCGGGTCCTGACCGATGTCGGGCACCCGGGCCATGTAGCCGGCGTCGCCGTAGTCGACGTCATCGCCGGCCGACTCGAAGCCCGGCAACCCGACCTGCTTGCGCAGCGCATTCAGCCGGTTCATCCACCCCTTCAGAAACACCGCCAGCTTCGGGTTGTCGGCGGCCAGCTTGCGGTAGAAGGCTTCACGCGTGTCGCAATAGGCGCTGAGCGCGGTACCGGGGTCGCAGTCGGCCACACATTGCTGTGTCCCCGAACCGAAGTCGCCGTCCACGCCAGCGCCTACCGCCTTTTGCAGGAAGCGCACGGCGCGTCCCACACCCATGTTGACCGCGGTATCGAAATGCACTAGGTCCAGCGGGCCCCCAAGCAGATGGCATTTGGGCGGCAGCCAGTAGCCGGTCTCGTAGATCGCCTGCATTTCTTCCTCCGCCAGGTGGCGCACATCGCGCAGCGCCTGGCCTTGCTTGCGCCGCCAATCGTCGTACACCTTCTGCGTGACACCCTTGTTGGTGGCACCACCGGGGTCATTCGGATGGTTCACATAACCACCCTCCCAGCGCAGGATGAAGGGCAGCGAGGATTGAAAGTCGGCGGATGGCATGGTGCGGGTATCCCCAGATTGATGGACGGCGCAGGCTCGCCCGTAGGTTCACTTTTACCGATTGCGCAGGCATGATAAAGCCCCTAGGTCCATAGTCGAAGGTATCCCATGAGCGCACCCGCCGCACGCGAATTTGTCCTGTCGCTGGCCCTGCCCGAGCCGGCACCGCAGCTGGAAGGCGTGGAGGCAGCCCCGGTCACCTTCAGCGAAGAGAAGGAGGCGGTCGCCGTGGGCACGCAGGTGGCCGAGTTCAGCGACCAGGTGACGCCGGCGCAGCGCGCCTCGGTGGCCGACTGCCTGTTGCTGGCACAACTCGCCGCGAACAAGGCCACCGCGCAGCAGCCCGACCTGATGGCCTGGTACCGCAAATATGTCGAGGTGCTGCAGGGCGTGGGCTGGACCGTGCAGTCGATGAGCCTGGAGAAAAAGCAAGTAGGCGACATGGATGCGGGCGTGCACAAGGCAATCATTCCGGTGCTGGCGGGCATGCTGGGCCCGGCTATGGCGGCGGCGTCGATGGTCATCGGGGTTTTGAAGGGCCTGCAGGAGATGGACAAGGACAACCCCTGGATCACGGTCTTCGACCGTGCCAGCCAGCACGCCAGCGGCGCCAAGTTCCAGTTCGGCTTCGTCGACGCCGATGCGGGCGCCAATCCGGCCATCCGCATCAAGCTGCTGGCGGTGGCAATCGACGCCAAGCGAACGATCACGCAGGTGCTGTTCTTCAAGTTCTCCCAGCATGACGCGACGCTGAAGACCTCCGAGGGCCAGTTGAGCATCATGGGCTCGCGGCTGGACAGCATCCGCTCCGTCCTCGCCGAGCGCGTACAGCCATTCCTGGCGGAAAACATCAGCAAGCTGGACATCTGAAGGAGTCTGATCGTGGCCCGTTACCGCAGCTTCGCCGAACACCTAGCCCCCGATGTCGGCCCGAAACGCATCCTCGCCCTAGATGGTGGCGGCCTGCGCGGCGTGCTCACGCTGGGCATGTTGCGCGAGATCGAAACCTTGCTGCGCGCGCGCCACGGCGACGACCCAGACTTCAGACTGTGCGACTACTTCGACCTGATTGCCGGCACCTCCACCGGCGCCATCATCGCCGCGGCGTTGTCGCTGGGCATGAGCGTCGACGAGGTGCACGGACACTACATGCGGCTGGGCCAACTGGTCTTCAAACGCAGCCTGCTGCGATGGGGCGCGTTGCGCGCCAAGTTCGACGGCGACAAGGTGCGCGAATCACTGGTCGGCGTGTACGGCGACCGTCGGCTCGACAGCCAGGATTTCCGCACCGGGTTGCTGGTCGTCACCAAGCGCCTGGACACCGGCAGCGCATGGCCGATCACCAACAACCCCGACTCGAAGTACTTCAAGAGCGGCGCGCAGGCCACGACCATTCCGAACGGCGAGTACCCACTGTGGCAGGTGGTGCGCGCCAGCACCGCGGCACCGTACTTCTTCGACCCCGAGACGATTGGCATCGGCCGCGCCGCCGCGGGTCTGAAGGCGCTGAAGGGCGACTTCGTCGACGGCGGCGTCAGCCCATCCAACAATCCCGCGCTGCAGGCGCTGATGACGGCGACGATGGAGGGTTATCGCCTGAGCTGGCCGGCTGGCGAAAACAAGTTGCTGGTGGTGTCGGTGGGCACGGGCAAGTCCAACGCCGAGGTCGGGCACGCCGGTATCGTGCAGGGCACGGCCGCAATCCACGCGGTGCTGTCGCTGAAGGCGCTGATGGAAGACTGCGCCGACCAGGTCGAAACGGTGATGCAGTGGCTGTCCCGCAGCCCGACCGCGCGTCGCATCGACCGCGAGATCGACAAGGCACAGCCGCCGCTGGGCGGACAGGCAATGTGTAGCTACCTACGCTACAACGTGCTGCTGCAAAGCGATTGGTGTGCGGAAAATCTGGGCGAGACGCTCGGCGCGAAGGCGCTAAAGAACCTGGAGGTCATGGACGAGCCCGACAACATTCCCGAGCTCGACCGTATCGGCCGGCTGGCCGGCAAGAAGCTGGTCAAGGCCGGCCACTTCGAAGCCGCGTTCGACACGCCGCCGTCCTAGGCGCGGCCTCAGCCGAGCAACTGCCGGCTGTCGATGACTTCGAGTTCGAACAGGCCCAGCGCCTTGGCCATGCGCACCATCTGCGCCGTGCCGCCGTTGCGCCCGTCGTCCTGACCGTCCCACAGGGCCAACAAGGTGACCCGCTGGGCGCCCCAGGCCTGTGCCAGCTGCATCACCCAGCGGTTGCCGCGCTCCCACGGGTCGATGCCGTTGCGACCCTGCAGCCAGCGCGGCAGATCGTCTTCGACCGACAGCTGCAGGAGCCCAGTCTGGCGGGCTTGCACGATGGACAGGAAACGCGCGCGCCAACGGTCCGCCTGGCTGAAGACCCGCTGCGCCACCACCTCGGGCGGCAATGGAAGGCACAGCCGGGACGGCAGCTTAAGTTCATCGCAAAGCTCGTGGGCCAGGATGTCGGCACCGGGAGCAGCGCTGGCCAGCACGGTCAGGCTCTCGACGGCATCGGCGCCGGATTGCAGTGTCTTCAGCCGCTCAGCGATGAGCGCGCGCGCCTTGCCTTCGGCGCTGGCCGGGAAGCGCGGCGGCGCACCGGACACGTCGATGCCGTGGCCGGTGAAGACCACGAGGTGGCGGCGAAGCGGCTCCTTCTTGTCGTCCTTGGTTTCCTTGGGTCCATCGAAGGCATTCGTCACCGCCTGCACGGCGTCGGCGCGCAAGCCGAGCTGAGCGAACAGCCGCAGTTGCCCATGCGTGGCATCCCAGGCGAAGGGGTCGTTCGGTGGGACGGCGTCGCGGTAGGCCTGCACCAGCGCCGAAGGGTCGGCCAGCAACTCGTCTACTGGAAGGGTCAGGAACAGCAGATCGGCGTCGGCGATGTCGGCCCAGACGCGTTCATTCGCTGGCAGTTGCTCGCGGGCGCGCGTCACCGAGGCCTGCACCACATGCGCCAGCGCTGGCAGCTCGGTCTCGAGGTCATCGCGCGCGCGGTCGGCTTCCTTCTTGTTGCCCTTGAACAGATTGCGCCAGCTCGGCAGGTCTGCCAGCAGCAGCAGGATGTGGCCCATCTGCAGCGCGGCCACGCCTGGGTAGAAGGCGTTGAGGTCGCAGTAGAAGGCCTTGCGGTAGGAGCTGTACGACTGCAGCGCACGGATGTCCAGTGCCGCCGGCCGCGCCGCAGTCGGATCGCTCATGTCGGCGAAGCGGGCGCGCCACATTGTCTTCAGGTTTCGACCTTCCAGCGCCAGCGCCTCGGCGCGTTGCGCGATGCTGATGCGTTCGGCCTCGAGCACGCGCCGGATCGCCTGGTTGGACGACTCCAGCAGGGCCTCGTTGCGGCTGTCGCGGTACAGGCGCTCGTAGATGTTGGCCAGCGCCAGGTTGGCCTCGATGTCGGCGCCGGCCACCTTGCGCAGCGTCTCCCAGCTGGCGCGCGCGCCGGCAAAGTCCTTCAGCTTCCACTGCGCGCGCGCCACGCGGTGCAGGCCATCCCACTGGAAACGCTGGCCGGCCAGGTCCTGGCCGATCACGCGCAGACACCCCTTGTCAGACGACTTCTCGGCGCGCTCGACCTCCTCGACGAAGTCCAGCGGCACCGCGGTCACACCGGAAGGATCGGCCTCGGGCAGCGCCGGCATCATCAGGAAGATCGGGCTGTCGGTCTCGCGGTTGCTGCGCAGGCTGGCCTCGATCGCCCCGACAAGCGCGTCCAGCGCGTCGGCGGGCTGCTTGACCGGGTACTGGAGGTAGCGGTCGGTGGACAGATCGAAAGGCGTGATGTCGGCCGAGGGGTCGCCCTTGATCAGCACCGTGTGCTTCTTGCGTAGCGCGTGGCGTATGCCGAGCTCGTAGAACACGTTGGCGTTGTGCACCGTGATGTCGCAGACCACGATGTCCGCCTCGAGGATCAGCGCGAACATGTCGGCGCGGATGTTGCCGGCATCGACAACCTCGCCGGTGGTGCTGCCGGCCAGCCCGCAGCGCTTCAAGGCCGGCGCGATCAATTCGGCGTGCACGCGCTCGAAGTCGATGGCCTGGCCGGCCGAGTCCTTCTTGGTGTTGAAGCCGCGGATGACGAAGACGCGTTCATTCATGTTCTGCCTCCGGGTAAGGACCAGCGCCGGCGCCTAGCAGGCCGTTGAATTACCACTGATGAACGCGAGTTTTCCCATCGCAATTCGGGGCGACGAGGTCATACAGTTCGCGGGCGCCGCCACAGCGACCTCAAGCGGCCCATTTCGCGGTCATTCGAGCGCTTGGAAGGGGCCATTTCGACCTTCTCGCCGCTCATTGGGCGCACTGCGGGCGCAATTGCGCCAAGGTCCGCAGCCGCGTGAGGTTGTAGGCCGCCATCGTCAGGGTCAGAAGCTGGTCGACTTTATCCAGTCCCCGCACCATCACCTGACGGATCGGGCCGATGCGCTTGCCCCAGCCGAAGCACTGCTCGATGCGCTTTCTCCTGCGCTGGCTGATCTCGTAGCCCACATGCCGG
>JAGTRL010000092.1 GCA_018261815.1 Pseudomonadota bacterium | reverse complement strand
GGACCTGTCCGGCCCGGTGTCCCCCTTCGGCAAGGCGGCACGCAACGGCATCCAGCTGCGCGTCGACGAGATCAACGAGCAGGGCGGCATCCACGGCCGCAAGATCAGGCTCCTCGTCGAGGACAACGCCTACGACCCGAAGCGCGCGGTGCTGGCGGCGCAGAAGCTGGTCAACCAGGACAAGGTGTTCCTGATCGCCTCGCACATCGGCACGCCGATGAACAACGCGGCGATGCCGGTGATGTTCGAGAAGGGCGTGATCAACTTCTTCCCGCTGTCGGCCGGGCGCGAGATGTACGACCCGCCGAACAAGCTAAAGTTCGCGAGCGTCGCCTCGTACTACGACACGATGCGCATGAACGTGGCCCGCCTGTACAAGGAAAAGGGTGCTAAGAACGCCTGCATCCTCTACCAGGATGACGACTACGGCCTGGAGGTGGTGCGCGGGGCCGAACAGGGGCTGAAGGACATCGGCGTGACGATGGGCGAGAAGACCACCTACAAGCGCGGTGCCACCGACTTCTCCTCGCAGGTGGCACGCATGAAGAGCAGCGGCTGCGACTTCCTGGTGCTGGGCACGATCATCCGCGAGACCATTGGCAGCATCGCCGAGGCGCGCAAGATCGGCTGGAGCCCGACGATCATCGGCTCGCAAGCCACCTACACCGACCTGATCCACAAGCTGGGCGGAAAGGGCATGGATGGCTTCTACGCCGTGTCCACCGTGTACTTCCCCTACCTCGATGTCGAACAGAAGGACCTGCGCTTCTGGGCCAACAAGTACAAGACCCGATTCGGTGACGACCCCAGCACCTATTCGACCGGTGGCTACGCCACCATCGACTTCTTCCTGCGTGCCGTGCAGAAGGCGGGGCCCAATCTCACGGCCGACAGTTTCAACAAGGCCGTCGAGTCCATGGGCGAGGTACCGGCCGACATGTTCGGCAACCCGCCGATGAGCTTCACCGCCAGCAAGCGGCTCGGCTCCAGCCTGTCGCGGCTGAGCCAGATCCAGGATGGCCGGTGGAAGGTGGTGTCCGACCTGCGCTGATCCGTCGCGGGATCAGGCCGCGAAGAGCTGCAGCGCGCCGTACTGCAGCAGCATGATGGTCTTGGCGTCGACGATCTCGCCGCGCGCCACCATCGCCATCGCCGCGTCGAAGGGCAGTTCGAAGACCTCGATGTCCTCGCCTTCGTCGTGCAGGCCACCGCCGTCGCCGATGCGGTCGCCGGGCTCGTATTCGGCGATGAAGAAGTGCAGCCGCTCGGTCACGGCCCCGGGGCTCATGAAGGCCTCGAACACCTTGCGCGGTTCGCGTACGCGGTAGCCGGCTTCCTGTTCGGCCTCGGCGCGGATGCAGTCCTCGGGGCTGGCCGCATCCAGCACGCCGGCCGGCACCTCGACCATCAGGTCGTCGTGGCCGTTGACGAACGCCGGGTAGCGGAACTGCCGCGTCAGCACCACGCTGCGCTGCGCCAGGTTGTAGAGCAGGATGGCGGCGCCGTTGCCGCGGTCGTAGGTCTCGCGCGCTTGAGTCTGCCATTGCCCGTCGCGGCGCAGGAAATCGAAGCGCGTGGTCTTCAGCACGTACCAGTGGTCGGATAGCAGTTTCACTTCGTGCACGCGCACGCGGTCGGCGACGCTCATCGCGCGGGCTCCTCGTCAAGGTCGTCGCCGCGAATTGTCCGGCCAGTCGCTGCCTTGGCATGAATACCGTTGATCCAGGTCACCGTTGACCGCGTTGCGCGGCGCGTCAGACTGGATAAACTTACAGCAAACGGCTCCTTGCGAGGCCGGCGGCGAGGTGCCTCCATCTCGCTTCGCCCGCCCCCGGGCGGGGTCGTTCCGCACGCTGCCCTCAATGGCCCCCACGCGCCCCGGCACGCCCCATGAATCCGACCACACTCCAACCGCAATGACCCTCACCAAGAAATCCGCAGGCGCCGCCGACGTGGCGACCCGCTCCGCCTTGCCCGAGCAGCCGATCAGCCAGGAAGTGCTGCTCGAGAAGTACGCCAAGGGAGACGAGACCTCCATCGATGCCGTGCGACTGCGCGTGGCGCGCGCGCTGGCCTCGGTTGAGGCGCCGGCGCAGCGTGCGCAATGGGAAACGCGTTTCCTGCAGGTGCAGCAGCGCGGCTTCGTGCCGGCCGGCCGCATCAACTCGGCGGCCGGCACCGAGCTGACCGCCACGCTGATCAACTGCTTCGTGCAGCCGGTGGGCGACTCCATCGCCCAGGTGGAGGACGGCTTCCCGGGCATCTATACCGCGCTCACCGAAGCCGCCGAAACCATGCGCCGCGGCGGCGGCGTGGGCTACGACTTCTCGCGCATCCGGCCCAAGGGCGCGTGGGTCGGCAGCACGCGCAGCAGCGCTTCCGGGCCGTTGAGCTACATGCGCGTGTTCGACCGTAGCTGCGAGACGGTGGAATCGGCCGGCAGCCGGCGCGGCGCGCAGATGGGCGTGCTGCGCTGCGACCACCCGGACATCGAGCTGTTCATCCACGCCAAGGACGAAGGCGACCTGAAGAACTTCAACATCTCGGTGGGCGTGACCGATGTCTTCATGCGCGCGGTGCAGGACGATGGCGAGGTCGAACTGGTACACCGCGCCGAACCCGGCCCGGCGCAGAAAGGGCAAGGCGCCTTCCAGCGCAACGACGGCTTGTGGGTCTACCGCCGCGCGCGTGCGCGCGGCCTGTGGGACCAGATCATGCGCAGCACCTACGACCATGCCGAACCCGGCGTGCTGTTCCTCGACCGCATCAACCAGGACAACAACCTCGGCTACTGCGAGACCATCAGCGCAACGAATCCTTGCGTGACTGCGGAAAGCTGGGTCATGACCAGCGAAGGCGCGCGGCAGGTGGGCGACCTGGTGGGTATTCCCTTCGACGCCGTGGTCGATGGCCGGCCGCATCGCAGCCTGTCGGACGGCTTCTTCGTCACCGGGACCAAGCCGGTACTGCGCCTGCGCACGCGCGAAGGCCATTCGCTGCGGCTGACCGCCGACCACCGCGTACGCAAGGTGGTGCGCCGCAGCCGCTTTGCACTGCACAGCGCCTGGTGCGAAGCGGGCCATCTGCAGCCCGGCGATGAAGTGGTGCTGCATGACCACCGACGTCTCGAAGGCTGGGAGGGCAGCAAGACCGCGGCTGACGGCTACCTTCTCGGTTTGCTGATCGGCGACGGACATCTGGGCGAACACAAGGCGGTGCTGTCGGTCTGGGCGCCGGAATTGCGTGTCGTCGGCAGCCATGCCGGTATTGCGGTACATAGCGCCAGCGGCATCATGCAGGCAGTCAGTGAGGCCGTTGCATCGTTGTCGCACCGCGCTGATTTCCGTGGCTGGCAACGGCCCGTCGAGGGCCGGGGCGAATGCCGGCTCGCGTCAGCGGCGCTGCGCGACCTGGCGTTCGAGCTGGGCGCGGCACCGGGCCGCAAGACCATCACGCCGCAGATGGAAGCCGAATCCTCCGACTTCCATTGCGGGCTGCTGCGTGGCCTGTTCGATGCGGACGGCTCGGTGCAGGGCTCGCAGGACAAGGGCGTCAGCATCCGCCTCACACAGTCGGACCTGCGCTTGCTCGAAGCGGCGCAGCGCATGCTGCTGCGCCTGGGTATCAACAGCACGATCTACCGTGAGCGCCACGCGGAAGGACGCAAGCATATGCCCGACGGCAAGGGCGGCCAGCGCGAGTATGCGCAGAAGGCGGTGCACGAACTGGTGATCAGCGGCGACAACCTGCGTGTGTATGCCGATCGCATCGGCTTCGCCGACACCGGCAAGGCAGTCAGGCTGGAGGAGCTGCTGGCGGCCTACCAGCGCCGCCTCAACCGAGACCGATTCGTGGCGACTGTCGAATCCACGCAGCCCGATGGCGAAGCCGTCGTCTACGACGCGACCATCGAGGACGTGCATGCCTTCGACGCCAATGGCCTGATGGCTCACAACTGCGGCGAGCAGCCTCTACCGAGCTACGGCTGCTGCTGCCTGGGCAGCATCGACCTGACGCACTTCGTGACACGGCCCTTCGAGGACGACGCCGCCTTCGACGAGGCCGCGCTGGTCGAGGCGGTGACGGTCGCCACGCGCATGCTCGACAACGTTCTCGACGCCACCGTCTGGCCCTTGCCGCAGCAGCAGCAGGAAGCCATGCACAAGCGCCGCGTCGGCCTGGGCTTCACCGGGCTGGGCGATGCGCTGGCCATGCTCAACCTGCACTATGACAGCGATGCCGCGCGCGACCGGGCACGGCGCATCGCCGAGGTGATGCGCGATGCGGCTTATGGCGCCTCGGTGGAGCTGGCGCGCGAGCGCGGCGCCTTCCCGCTGTTCAATGCCGACCTGTACCTCAGCGCCGGCACCTTCGCCTCGCGCCTGCCGCAGCCGCTGAAGGAGCGCATCCGCCAGCACGGGCTGCGCAACTCGCATCTGCTGTCGATCGCGCCCACCGGCACCATCAGCCTGGCCTTCGCCGACAACGCCAGCAACGGCATCGAGCCGGCCTTCAGCTGGAGCTACACGCGCAAGAAGCGCGAAGGCGACGGCAGCTTCAAGGAGTTCGCGGTCGAAGACCATGCCTGGCGGCTGTACCGCCACCTGAAGGGCGCCGATGCGCCGCTGCCGGCGTCCTTCGTCTCGGCGCTGGAGCTGTCGGCGCGCGCGCATGCGGCCATGGTCGCGGCGGTGGCGCCGTACATCGACACCTCGATCAGCAAGACCGTCAACGTGCCCGAGGACTACCCCTACGCCGAGTTCCAGGACCTGTACCTGACAGCCTGGCGTTCGGGGCTGAAGGGCCTGGCCACCTACCGGCCGAACAAGGTGCTCGGTTCGGTGCTCAGCGTCGACGCGCCCAAGTCCATGCTGCCCGAGCCGCTGACCACCGACGGCGCCAACCAGCGCCTGAAGCTCGAGCGCCTGCCGGCGCCAGTGCTGACCTCTCTGCGCTGGCCCAGCCGCCCCGACCTGGCGGCCGGCAACCCGGCCTGGAGCTTCATGATCCAACACCCGCATGGCGAGTTCGCGCTCTTCGTCGGCGAACTGCCGGCCGAGGCCGGGCCGGACATGGGCCTGTTCGGCAAGACGCTGCCCTTCGAGGTCTGGGTCAACGGCGCCGAACAGCCGCGCGGCCTGGCGGCGATGGCCAAGACACTGTCGATGGACATGCGCGCCAACGACCCGCAATGGCTCAAGCTCAAGCTCGACGCGCTGGCCACCGTGGCCGAGGAGCGCGCCTTCGAGATGCCTTTCCCGCCGCATGGCGAGAAGCGCCTGTTCCCCGGTGTGGTGGCGGCCACCGCGGCGGTGATCCGCTGGCGCTGCGAGCAGCTCGGCGCGCTGCAGGAAGGCGGGCACACGCCGGTGCTGGATGCCATGTTCAGCCGCGAGGAGCCGCGCACCACCGCCTCGGGCACGCTGGCCTGGGCAGTGGATGTCAACAACCCGGCCACCGGCGAGGCCTTCACCGTCACGCTGAAGGAAGTGCAGTTGCCCTCGGGCGAAGGCAGCCTGATCACGCGGCCTTGCGCTTTAGGTTTCTCGGGCAACTACCCGCGTGCGCTGGACGGCCTGGCGCGGCTGCTGTCGCTGGACATGCGCGTCATCGACCCGGCCTGGATCGGCATGAAGCTGCGCAAGCTGCTCAACGTGGGCGAGCCGCTGGGTCACTTCATGGCCCCCGTGCCGGGCGAGCGGCGCCAGCAGGTGTGGCCTTCCACCGTGGCCTACGTGGCGCGGCTGATGATCCACCGCTACGCCATGCTCGGCGTGCTCGACGAGCAGGGTTTCCCGTTGCGCGAAATGGGCATCCTGCAGGCGCCGAAGGCACGCAAGGCCACGGCTGGCGAGGCCATCGCGCCGATGGCCGGTGCACCCTGCCCGGAATGCGGCAACAGCACGCTGATCCACAAGGACGGCTGCGATTTCTGCACCGCCTGCGGCTACGTGGGGGTGTGCGGCTGACGGGCCAGTCAGGCCGGCTGCAGCCCGGCCTGGTAGTCGGCCACCGAGACGATGCGCTGGGTGGCCGTATCCCACAGGATGTACTTCAGCGCCGCGGGCACCTGCGCCAGGCGGATGCGGGTCACGCCGGTGAACAGCCCGGCGTATTCGTCGTGGCACTCCACCAGGCAGTAGCTCGGAATCCTTGCCGACAGGTGGTGGATGTGGTGGTAGCCGATGTTGGCGGTCATCCAGTTCAGCCACGGCGGCAGGCTCAGGAAGCTGGTGCCCTCGATCGCCCCGCGGGTGTAATCCCAGCCCTCGTTGCCGCTGGCATGCGACTGCTCGAAGTTGTGCTGCACCGAAAACAGCAGCAGCCCCGCACCCCCGGCCAGCGAAGCGGCGACGATGTAGAAGCCGACGAACAGCCCCGGACCCACCAGCCAGGCCATCAGGCCCCACAGCGGCAGCAGCACCGCGTGGTTCCAGCTCATGTGTCGGAACTCCTGCGGCGACGACCAGCAGGGCGTCTCGAAGGCCGCGATGCGCTCGCCGAGCGGCATGCCGCGCTGCGCGTGTCGCTTCGACCCCAGGTGGCGCAGCAACCCGACGCCGCCCTTCAGCCAGTTGCGCCGCGGGTTCAGCACCACGTACAGGAAGCCGGCCAGCGGCGCCAGCCAGATGCTGCGCGCATTGCGGTAGCGGCGCTGCTGTGTGACGTTCATGGCGGCGTACTCGCTCACCGGCACGATGTTCAGCGGGCCGCGGTAGCGGTCCCAGTTGCCGTTGTGGGCATGGTGGAACTGGTGGTGCTGCGACCACACGTACTGCGGCATGCCGGTAAGCACGCCCAGTGCGAAGCCGAAGCCGCGGTTGAGCCTTCCGCTGCGGAACAGGCTGCCGTGGCCGCACTCGTGCATCAGTACGAAGGCACGCAGCAGGAACAGGCTGGTCAGCAGCGTGATCGCCGCGGTCAGCGCGAAGGACACCGAGCTGCCGAGCCAGGCCGCCACACCCAGCGCGCCGATCGGCAACAGCGTCAGGGCGACAGCGGCCAGGCCGCGGCGGTCATCGGGCCGCACATGGCGTTCGATCAGCTGCCGCTTGAGGCCTTTCAGCTGTGCCAGCGGGCGTGCGGCGGACTCCGTGGACGGCGCGGCGTGTTGGCATGAACGGCCCGCGTGCCGCCGCGCGGAGTTCAGGCGCACCCGCTGGCCAGGTGCATCGGTGCAGGCGCAACGGTGTCGTGCGGCGTGGCGGCTTCCAGGCTGCACAGCCACAGCCGCAAATCGAACTCGAGTGCGTGGTAGTCCGGCTCCATGTGCGTGCACAGCGCGTAGAACGCCTTGTCGTGCTCGGCATGCTTCAGGTGCGCCAGCTCGTGCACGACGACCATGCGCAGGAACGGCGCCGGCGCCTGCCGGAACACGCTGGCCACGCGGATCTCGCGCCGCGCCGCGAGCCGGCCGCCCTGGACACGCGAGATGCGCGTGTGCAGGCCCAATGCGTGCTGCACCGGCTGCAGCTTCGCGTCATAGGCCACCTTGCTGATCGGGCCGGCGTGGCGCAGGAAGCGGGCTTTCTGTTCGGCGACGAAGTCGTACAACGCCCCGTCGGTGCGCAGGCCATGCGCCGGCCCGTGGCGCTGGGCCATCGCCTCGCCGACACGGCCCTGCTCCAGCAACTGCTGCGCGGCCGCGAGCCAATGCGACGGGTACCCCGCAAGGTACTTCAGCGCCTGCATCGAAGGGGAGGTTGCGCCGGTGCCATGCGCGTTATTGTCGGCGCAATCGCCCGGCCGGCGCGAGCAGGTCCTGCCGGCCTCAGGGCGCTGCGCCCTCGGCCAGGGCCTGCAGGCAGCGCAGGCACAGGCAACCGGCGTAGCGCTCGCGCAACTGCTGCTGCGTGGCCGCGTCGAGCGTGATGCGGGTGCAGGCGCAAGGACCGGCGTCGTCGATGCCGCAATGGAAGCTGCCGCCGCAGCGCGGGCAGCGATCGGTTGCGTCCGCCTCGGGTACGCCGCTCATCCGGTGAACAAGGCCTTGTGCTGCTCGCGCAGCAGGTTCTTCTGCACCTTGCCCATGGCATTGCGCGGCAGGTCGTCGACCACGAACACCGCCTTCGGCACCTTGAAGTTGGCGATCTGGGTCTTCAGCTCGGCACCGATGGTCGCGCCGTCGAGCGCTGCGCCGGGCTTGCGCACCACCACTGCGACCACGGCCTCGCCGAAGTCGGCATGGGGTACGCCGATCACCGCCGATTCGGCCACGCCCGGCATTTCATTGACATAGCCCTCGATCTCGGCCGGATAGACGTTGTAGCCGCCGCTGATGATCAGGTCCTTGCTGCGGCCGACGATGGTCACGTAGCCGTCGCTGCCGATCTTGCCGACGTCGCCGGTCTTGAACCACAGGTCGGTGGTGAAGTCGTCGGCGGTCTTCTCCGGCATGCGCCAGTAACCCTTGAAGACATTCGGGCCCTTGACCTCGATGTGGCCGATCTCGCCGGCCGGCAGCGGATGGCCCTTGTCGTCGCGGATGCGCAGGCCCACGCCCGGCAGCGGCAAGCCGACTGTGCCGCCGCGCCGCTCGCCCTGCGCCGGGTCGTAGGGGTTGGAGCTGAGCATGACGGTCTCGCTCATGCCGTAGCGCTCGAGGATGGTGTGGCTGGTGCGCGCGGTCCATTCATTGAAGGTTTCCAGCAGCAACGGCGCCGAGCCGGCGATGAACAGCCGCATGTGCGCACAGCTTTGCCGGCTCAACCCGGGCTCGGCCAGCATGCGCACGTACAGCGTGGGCACGCCCATGAAGACGGTGGCCTCGGGCAGCCGCTCGATCACCTTGCGCGCGTCGAACTTCGCGAACCAGATCATCTTCGCGCCGGCCAGCAGCGCGCCGTGCGAGGCCACGAACAGGCCGTGCACATGGAAGATCGGCAACGCGTGGATCAGCACGTCGTCGGCGCGCCAGCCCCAGTAGTCCTTGAGCATGAGCGCGTTGCTCAGCAGGTTGGCATGGGTCAGCATTGCGCCCTTGCTGCGCCCGGTGGTGCCGCTGGTGTAGAGAATCGCGGCCAGGTCGTCGTCACTGCGCTGCGCCACCTCGTGCCGGTCGCTCATCAGCGCGGCGCGGTCGAGCAGGCTGCCGCTGCGGTCGTCGTTGAGCGTGAAGACGTTCCTCGTGCCGGCTTTGAAGGCCAGCTTGCTGACCCAGCCAAAGTTCCTGCCCGAGCACACCACCACGCTGGGCTCGGCGTTGCCGATGAAGTATTCGATCTCGCCGGCCTGGTAGGCGGTGTTCAGCGGCAGGTACACATAGCCCGCGCGCAGCACCGCCAGATACAGCATCAGCGCCTCGACGCTCTTCTCGGTCTGCACCGCGATGCGCGCGCCTGCGGGCAGGTCCAGCGACCGCAGCAGGTTGGCCAGCATGGCCGTGCCGCGCTCCAGGTCGCGCCAGCGGTAGTACAGCGGCGCCCCGGGGCCGTCCGCGGTTTCGATCGCAGTGCGGTCCAGGTCCGTGGGAAAGGCCGCGTGCAACGCAGCGAAGAGGTTGTTGTTCTTCATGTCGGCGATTCGAGGTTCAGACACTCACTCCAGCTTCGCGCCCGAGGACTTGACCACCTCGGCCCAGCGCTTGACCTCGCCGCTGACGAAGCGGCCATAGGCCTCGCCGTACAGGTCGGGCGTGGTCGAGCCGATGCCGCGCCACGCGGCGACGATCTCCTCGGAGTTGAGCGCCTTGCGCAGCTCGGCCTGGATGCGCTCGACCACCTCCTTCGGCGTACCCTTCGGCGCCCACAGCCCGTACCAGGTGGCCACCTGGTAGCTGGCCAGGCCCAGCTCGGCGGTGGCCGGCAGGTCGGGGAAGCCGGGCGCGCGCTTGTCGGAAGCCACCGCCAGGCCCTTGATGCGGCCGGCCTTGATGTGCGCTGCCGACGAACCCAGGCCGTCGAACATCATGTCCACCTGGCCGGAGATCAGGTCCTGCAGCGCCGGGCCGGCGCCTCGGTAGGGGATGTGGGTGATGAAGGTGTTGGTCTGCAGCTTGAACAGCTCGCCGGCCAGGTGGTGGCTGGTGCCGTTGCCGGCCGAGGCGTAGTTCAGCTTGCCCGGGTTCTTGCGCAGGTACTCGAGCAGGCCTTTCAGGTCGGACACCGGCACGCGCTGTGCATGCACCACGATCACCTGCGGCACGCTGGAGACCATGCCGATGGGCACGAAGTCGGTCTCGATGTTGTAGTCCAGCTTCGGGTACATCGACGGCGCGATCGCATGGTGCACGGCGCCCACGAACAGCGTGTAGCCGTCGGGTGCCGCACGCGCGGCCACGCCGGCACCGACGGTGCCGCCGGCTCCGCCCTTGTTGTCGATGATGAATTGCTTGCCCAGGTTCTTGGTCAGCACCGCGGCCAGCGGCCGCGCGAAGGCATCGGTGCCGCCGCCGGCCGGGAAGGGCACCACCAGGGTCACCGGCTTGGTCGGCCAGTTGCTCTGTGCCAGCGCCAGCGGGCTGGCCAGGGCCAGCGCAGTGGCCAGCAGCAGCGCGCGGCGTGGCGTGGGGGTGTGCGACGTCTTCATGCGGTCTCCGGTCGTTGTGGTTGGGGATCTACATCACGGTGTGCACGGCGCGCGAGCGCGCCACCTCACCCTGCTTGAACTTCTCGTGGCTGGCTTCGACCTTGTCCAGGTCGTACAGGTAGTTGACCATGATGCCGAAGGACTGCTTCAGCCCCTTGCCCGACATGTTGCCATGCGCATTGAGCCGCTCCAGCCGCGCGCCATTGTCCAGGTGAAAGCGCGCCACCGGATCGCCCTCGGGCGTGGGCGACAGATGCAGCAGGTAGGCCGCGCACAGCGTCAGCAGTGCAGCCGTCGATTCCTTGTCCATGCGTTCGTGCGTGGCTGCGCGCTGCAAGGCCGCCAGGTCGCCGTCACACAGCTTGAGCAGGTGCTGGCGCGCGGCCTCGAAGTCGGCAGCGGCATGGCGGCGCAGGTGGGGCAGCGCCGCGAAATCCGGCTCGCGCAGCAGCCAGGCGGCCAGGCCGGGCACCGGCGACAGCGTGCAGAAGGTCTTGATGCGCGGCAGCTCGCGCTGCAGCTGCTCGGCCACGCTCTTGATCAGGAAGTTGCCCAGCGACACGTTGCGCAGCCCCGGCTCGCAGTTGCTGATGCTGTAGAAGGCGGCGACGCGGAAACGCTCGGGCGTCAGCGGCGTGCTGGCCTTGTCGATCAGCGGCGCGATGGCCGCCGGCATGTCCGGCAGCAGCGCCACCTCGACGAAGATCAGCGGCTCGTCGGGCAGCTGCGGGTGAAAGAAGGCAAAGCAGCGTCGGTCGGGTTGCAGGCGGCGGCGCAGGTCGTCCCAGCCGTCGATGGCATGCACTGCCTCGTGGTGGATGATCTTTTCCAGCAGCTTGGCCGGGGAGTTCCAGTCGACACGGCGCATCTGCAGGAAGCCGGGGTTGAACCACGAACTGAACAGGTGCAGCAGGTCGGCTTCGAGCGCCATCAGCTCGGGCTGCTTCGGCAGCCGCTGCAGCAGCGAGCGGCGCATGCGCACCAGCGTGGCGGTGCCACCGGGCGTTCGATTGAGCCGGCGCAGCAGCTCCTGGCGCGGCGGCTCGGCCACCTGCGTCAGCGCGATCAGGTGGCTGGCGTTCGGCTGTTCGGCATAGGCCTGCGCGGCCTGCAGCACCTTCTTCGGGTCGGGGCTGAGCTGCAGGCTCAGGTAGTCGAAGAAGGCGCCGAGCTGGTCATCGGGCAAGGTGTCGATGCGCTCGACCAGCTGGCGTGCGATGGCCATGCTGTTGGTCTCGCCGCGTTCGGACAGCAGCCGCTTGCAGCCGAAGACCAGGCTGCGCAGTTGGTGGTTGGCGCGCTGCCGCGCCGCGGCCTCGCGCAGTTCATCCAGCATGGTGGGCTCCCTGGCGTTGTTCGATCGCGCGCAGCTGCTTCAGCGAGCGCAGCTGCGCCATCAGGTGGTCGTGCATGGCGCGCTCGGCACGCGCGGCGTCACGCTGCACGAAGGCATCGATCAGCACGCGGTGCTCGTTGATCGACGCGTCGACGCGTCCCGGCAGGTTGAGCTGGCGTCCGCGCAGCAGCCGCAGGAATTTGCGCAGGTCGCCGGTCGTGCGGTCGAGCCAGCGGTTGGCGGCCAGCGCCTGCACGCGCGAATGGAACACATGGTTGGCGCGGTAGTAGCCATCGACATCGTGCTGTGCAGCATGCCGCTCCAGCTCGTCGTGCAACCGCTGCAGCTCGGCGATGTCGGCAGCGCTGGCCTTGGAGGCGGCCTCGTGCGCGCAGCGCCCTTCCAGCAGGGCCATCACCGGAAACAGGTCGTCGGCATCGTCGACCGACAGCTCGATGACCCTGCAGCCGCGCTGTGGCACCAGTTCCACCAGGCCTTCGGCGGCCAGCACCTTCAGCGCCTCGCGCAGCGGCGTGCGGCTGACCAGCCAGGTCTTGGCCAGCGCCTTCTCGTCGATCCACTGGCCTGGCGCGAGTTGGCGTTCGAAGACCATCGAGCGCAGCCGCGCGGCCACGCCGTCGTGCAGGGAGGTGCCGCGCAGGGGGATGGGTTCGACCACGGCGGCATCGTAATTCCATAATTACGCAATTTGCAATGGGCACCTGTCTCGGTCTGACAGTCGTACGTTGTACAAAATCTGGACAGTGTTCCAGCAGCCACCTACAGTCGGGCGCCGCCATTCACCGCAACCTGCCACTATGAACACGCTGCCCGACGACCAGATGCTCAAGCTGGCGGCGCAGAGCATGTTCGACGTGTTCGCCAGTACCGCCATGGGTTCGATGCTGGTCGACCGCCAGCACCGCATCGTCTGGATCAGCGACAGCTACAAGCAGTTCCTGCCGGCGCTGGGTTTCGACAGCGCGGACCAGTTCATCGGCAAGCGGGTCGAAGAGGTGGTGCCGAACACGATGATGAACGACGTGGTCGACACCGGCAAACCGATCCTGGTGGACCTGCTCAGCAACCAGGCGGGCACCTTTCTGGTCAGCCGGCTGCCGCTGCGCAACGAGGATGGCGAAGTCATCGGCGCCTTCGGCATGGTGCTGCTGGATCAGCCGGAAACGACGATGCAGCCGCTGATGACCAAGTTCGCGCGGCTGCAGCGCGAGCTGGACAGCGCGCGCCAGCAACTGGCGGCGCAGCGCCGGCCCAAGTACAGCATCGCCAGCTTCATCGGCAGCAGTGCCGCGGCGGTGGAGGCCAAGCGCCAGGCGCGGCGCGTGGCGCAGACCGACAGCACGGTGTTGCTGCTGGGCGAAACCGGCACCGGCAAGGAGTTGCTGGCGCACGGCATCCATGCGGCCAGCGCGCGTGCCGGCAAGCCCTTCGTCGGCGTCAACATCGCGGCGGTGCCGGAATCGCTGCTCGAGGCCGAGTTCTTCGGCGTCGCGCCCGGTGCCTACACCGGCGCCGAGCGCAAGGGCCGCGACGGCAAGTTCAAGGCCGCGAACGGCGGCACGCTGCTGCTCGACGAGATCGGCGACATGCC
The DNA here is from genome assembly GCA_018261815.1 of Pseudomonadota bacterium. Classification (GTDB taxonomy): domain Bacteria; phylum Pseudomonadota; class Gammaproteobacteria; order Burkholderiales; family Burkholderiaceae_C; genus Rubrivivax. The sequence goes on along the minus strand of JAGTRL010000092.1, from coordinate 61 downwards.
GCTGGCGCTGCAGAGCAAGCTGCTGCGCGTGCTGCAGGAGCAGGAAGTCGAGCCGCTGGGC
>JAGTRL010000091.1 GCA_018261815.1 Pseudomonadota bacterium | reverse complement strand
CCGCCGCCACAGGCCACGACCAAGGTGACGACCGCGATCACACCGGCAGTGGCGCCCAAGTGTCGGAGGAATTGCTTGCGAGGCATGAGCTGTCCTTTGTTCGGGACTGCCAGGAGTCCTGCGCCGGCAGCACCCAGAAGGAGAAGGCGACCCGGCATGGGCGCGGTCGAACACTTCGCTGAGTACCTCTCGCGCTACCCACGCTCTCATCCGGCCGTGTCCGGCAGTTCCGCACGGACACCGCCAGGAACGGCCACCCAATAAATTGCAGTCAGCGGCCAGGTCCAGCGCCACCCCCGCCTCCGGCCCCACCGCCACCACCCCCGCCGCCGGCCCCACCGCCGCCGCCACCACCAGCCCCACCGCCACCGCCGCCACCCGCGCCACCACCAGCGCCAGGCCCCGCTCCCGGCCCGGGGCCGGTCGAAGTGGACTGCTGGGTTTGAGTGTGCTGCTGGGTCTGCGTTTGCTTCTGGTTGCGCGATTGCTGCTGCACCTGGTCCTTGTTCGGCACTTGGCCCTGTTGCTTAGCCTGTGCGTTGGTCTGGGTTTGCACCTGAGCCTTGGTTTGGTCCGTGGCTTTGGTTTGGGTCTGCGTTTGCAGCTGAGCCTTGGTCTGGTCCATGGCTTTGCTTTGGGTCTGGGCCTGCACTTGGGCCTGCGTCTGCGTCTGCGTCGGCGTCGGCGTCTGTGCCGGGTTCTGCGCGAAGACAGTTGCGCAGGTGGCGGCGGCTCCGGAAATGAGCAACGCCTTGAGGGCTTGGTTTGTGTTCATCGACAAATCTCCATGGTTAAGAAACAAAAGGACTGCTCGGCAGACGCCGTAGTCCCTGGGAAAATAGGCTCTGATCGACACATCGTCGCCATCCGCGGTCAGCGGCTGTGGTTGCGTTGCCGATGCGTCATCCGATCGCTGCCGTAGATTCGCTCAACCTCCGGCCACTGGTCGCGCGACCGGATCTGGGCAGCATCGCGCCGGGTCATTTGCGCAACGCTGACGCCGACGGGTAGGGCCGCAGCGGCGGCCACGGTCAGCGCGGTGAACTCCTTACGCTTCATGGGTCACCCCTTGCTTGCCGGTCGACCGTTGCGGCTCCTGCATGCAATGAATTCGTCGCTCAGCGACCACCGCGCCCACCGCCATGACCGGAGGCCGCTGCCGGGCTGTGCGCACCGGTCGCGCAAGCCTCAGGCGCTGCACCGGCCCAGGTTGCAGGGGCACGAGCCGGTGCGACCGAAGCCGCCGATATACGCATCTCGTAGCCGGCGCCGTAGGGCTTTCGCATCCGCAAGTCCTGCATCTGGCGCTGTGCGCCGAGCCGCAGACGCTCCTGCTCAACGTTGCGCATGCGCACATCCGCGGGCATGTCGAAGCTGCGCGGCAGCGCAAGATCGAGCGGCCGCTGCTGCGTCCTTGTCTGCTCATCCAGCGCGTGCACCGACCCCGCTGCACCAAGCACGGCCGCCAACGACACGCGAAGGGAGCGGGACAGCATCCAACTTGCGTCCATCCCGACCCCTTTGAAATCGACTTCGAGCATGGAGTAGATGCTCGCTGGGCACGGTTGCCGGCCGATGTCGAGCGGGTGCCGTCGTGTGCCATCGTGTTTCGGCGCGTTTCACGACGCTGCGGCCTGGCCGCGGCGCTGGCTACACTGCCCACCGATGACTGCCGCCGAGCCCTATCGCATCCTGGTCGTCGATGACGATCCCGCGCTGCGCGAGTTGCTCATCGACTACCTCAGCGCGAGTGGCTTCGTCGTCGACTCGGCTTCGGATGGCGTGCAGATGCACGAACGCATGGCCCGGGCACCACCGGATGCCATCGTGCTCGACCTGATGTTGCCTGGCGAGGACGGCCTGAGTCTGGCGCGCGGGCTGCGAAAATCGGGGGACACGCCGATCTTGATGCTGTCGGCGCGCGGCGAGGAGATCGATCGCGTCGTGGGGCTCGAGGTCGGTGCCGACGACTACCTGGCCAAGCCGTTCAGTCCACGCGAATTGCTGGCCCGGCTGCGTGCCCTGCTGCGGCGTGCGCGACATGTCGTCGCGGCTGCGGCCGCGAGCACCCAAAGGGCCGAGGGCTCGCCAACCGGTCCGCACCTGCATACCTTCGGCCCCTATACGCTGGACACCGCAGCCTGGCGGCTGCTGCGTGGCGACAGTGAAATCGCAATCTCGACGGCCGAGTTCCAGTTGCTGCGCGTCTTCGTCGAGCATCCGAATCGCGTGCTGTCCCGTGACGACCTGATCGAGCGTCTCAAGGGCTACGAGCGCAGCGCCTTCGATCGCAGCATTGACGTACGGGTGACCCGGCTGCGCCGCAGGATCGAAGCCGACGTGACGCACCCTGCCTATATCCGCACCGTGCGTGGCGAGGGCTATCTGTTCAATCCCCTGGGTGCATCGGCCTGATGCGGCGTGAACGGAACCGCCCGACGCTCTCGCAGCAATATGCGCGTTGGCTCGCGTTGCTGTTCATCGCACTTGAAGTCGTCACGGCCGCGGCGGCACTCACGTTCATCGTCCTGCCGATGGCGCGGCGTGCCGCCGACGACCTGGCCGGCCTGATGGTGCTGTCGGCCCAGACGTGGAGCGAGCTGCCACCCGAAACGCGTCCCGTATTCGAAGAAGAGCTGACCCGCGGCTACCAGCTCGCGCTGCGACCCGGCATGCCCCCGCCCGCCGACACCGGGCTTCGCCACGGCTTCTACATCCGCTTTCTCGAGCAAGCCTTCGAGCGGCGCCTGGGCTACGCGGTGTTCTTCCTCGAGCAAGTGGGCCCTGACGGTGGGCGCTGGCTCTGGACCGTCGTACCTGGCGGCGGCGGCCCGATCGGCGTCGGTCTTTCGGTGGACCGCATGCAGACGCAGCCGCTTGGCGCACTGGCCGTTGCTCTGCTGATCGGCACCCTGTTGGTCGGTCTGTTGTCATGGTGGCTGGCGCGCCGCATCGCGCTACCGGTGGCCCGGCTTGAGGTGGCGGCATCTCAGCTCGCGCAGGGGGCCAGCCCGGCGCTTCTGCCGGAGTCGGGTCCGCGCGAGCTGGCCGACCTGGCAAGCCACTTCAACCACATGGCGATTCAGGTGCGCGAGCTCATCGACGCGCGGACCACGCTGTTTGCCGGCGTTTCGCACGACTTGCGCACCCCATTGGCGCGCATGCGCCTGGCCATCGAAATGCTGACGCTCAAGCCCGAGCCGGCGCTGTTGCTGCGGCTGGAACACGACGTCGAGGAGATGAATGCACTGATCGGCCAGATGCTGGAAATCGCACGCGGCCTGAATACCGAGACGGCTCGGGACTTCGAACTCTGCGGCTGGCTTCGTGCGCGAGCGCATGCGCATGGTGCGGCGACTGACGCGGCGGGTGCCCGTCTGACCGTGCACTGTGACGACGCGCTGCAGGTCCACGCGGCACCGGCCATGCTGGCCCGCGTGATTGACAACCTGCTGAGCAATGCGCTGCACTATGCACCAGGTCCGATCGAGCTGACCGGCGAGCGGGTGCCGCCCCAGGCTCCAGGCCGAAGCGCGGGCGTTCGTATTGGCGTGCTTGATCGCGGCGCGGGCATTCCTCATGACCAATTGGCCACCGCCTTCCGGCCGTTCCATCGCGTCGGTGCACGACCCGAAGCCCCCAACGGCGCATTTGGCCTGGGGCTGGCAATCGTCAGGCAGCTGGCCCACGCCAACGGCTGGCAGGTCAGCCTGGAAGGCCGCGTGGGTGGCGGCCTCGCCGCCTGGGTGGTGGTGAATGGCGCAGGTACGTCATGACAGGCGACACGACCGCTGCAGCCAAGTGACCTGCAACGCCCCTCCCTCCGAACCTTGTCCCGACTCGCGACGACCGACTCCTGCACAAGCACATCACGGCACAGCGCCATCGACGAATCGCCCCTTCCTGCGTTGAATCGGCATGCCGGAGGCAATGGCATGGAGAACGATCCATCGCTGCGATCGAGCCCTACGTGGTCGGGCCCCGCTCAGCGCAGCCAGGCCCAGGCCAGCACCAGCGTGCCCATGGTCACCGGAGTGCCGATCCGCGCATGCTGCCTCCAGCCGATGTGGATGCCGCTCTTGCGCGCCAGGTCGACGACGATCAGGTTGGCGATCGAGCCCACCAGCAGCAGGTTGCCTGCAAAGGTGCTGACCAGCGCCAGCATCACGCCCGTCGAATCGCCCTGCAGATGCGGCAGCAGCAGCATCACCGCCGGCACGTTGGACACCAGGTTGGACAGCAGCACGCCAGCCACCAGCAGGGGCCCGGGTTCGTTCAGGTGCACCCCCTGAACGGCCAACCAGGCCACGGCCTCGGCCGCCAGGCCGGTGCTCTCGAAGGCCTGGTTGACGACGAACAGGCCGATGAACAGCAACAGCAGTTGCCAGTCGACGAAGCCCATGACATGCGCCGAGTGCAGCCGCCGGCTGAGCAGCAACACGCCGGCGCCGACCAGCGCCGCCACATCGCGCGGCCAGTCGGTGAACAGGAAGATCAACAGCAGCAGACCGGCGACGCACAGGCCTTTAGCCGATTGGAAGGCGTCGAATTCCGGCTCCTCCTCTGCGTGAGATTCAGGCACCGGAACCGGTTGTCCGGACGCGGTGCGCAACCCAGGCCCCCAGGCCAGCCACAACCAAAGCAGCAGCAGGCTCAGGCCCACCGGCGGCAGGGCCTGGCGCAGGTGGTCGGCAAAGTTCAGCTGCATCACCGAGCCGATCAGCATGTTCTGCGGATTGCCGATCAGCGTGGCGGCGGAGCCGATGTTGGCCGCACAGGCCAGCCCCACCAGGAAGGGCAGCGGGTTCAGGCCGCGCTGCAGGCACAGGCGCGCCACCACCGGCGTCATCGCCAGGCAGACCACATCGTTGGAGAACACGGCCGACAGCGTGCCGGCGACGACGATCAACACCGCCAGCAGGCCGCTGCGCGGCAGCGGCAGCGCCGCCACGCGGCGCGTGACGGCCGTGTAGAAGCCGCCCAGCCGCATCTGCGCCGACACCACCATGAAGGCAAAGAGCAGCACGAGCGTGGGCAGATCGACCGCCCGCGCTGCGTCCTGCACCGTCTGGCCGGTGATGGCGATGACGGCGATCGCGCCCAGCAGTGCCACACCCGAACGGTCGAGCTTCAAGCGCGGCAGGCCACCAAGAAACATGCCCAGGTAGACCACAGCGAAGACCGTGACGATGCTCCAGTCGCGGGCCGCATGTCCGAGGAAGATGCCGGCAGGCAGTTCAGCCAGCGCCAGATTCAATTCGTTCCCCCAATGGGGCTGCCCGCCACAAGGGTCCGAGGGTTGCAGACAATGGCAATGGGCGACACGGTACGAAGCGGCAGCGGTCAGGCAATGATAGGTTCGCCCTCCACAGCGCGATCCGAAGGCTTGGGTTCGCCCATGCCGTTTGCTGTGGTCTCGACTTCGAAGGCACCTACGATGCGGCCCCGCGACATCGCGGCGAACGATCTGCGCGCGCTGATGGCTGCACGGCCGGATCCGGACACGCTGCCGAAGGTCATGGCGGCCTGAAGCGGGGGCCCTGCGCTCGGCCGCATTGCACCGACGCTGCGGCAGTGCTCGGTGCCCTGGCCACCACACCCGGTTCGCAGCCGGCGCCCGAACCTGCTCCCGAACCCAAAGCCGAGCCTCTTCGCGCGACAGAAAAGCGCGCCAGATGGTGCCAGCCCGGGCGGCCGCCTTGGCAATGCCCTGGTACACCACCATGTGATCGGGGGTGACCCGCGCCGCCACAGGCCCGGCTCGCAACTCGGGCGGCACGCAGTGGTCGTGCCGTTGATCGATGGGGGCAATGCAATCAGTGCTTTCTGCACAGAGCACCGTGCGTCGGGTGCGGCACGGTCGGTCCCGGACTTGGGCAGCAGGGCGCTCTACTCGCCAGCGTTGCCCGGCATCACCAGTCCGCTCATGCTGGCGCAGACGATGCCGTGGTCGCCAAGCTCGCAGGACGCGGTGCCTGCGCCTCTGGCGAATTTTCCCAGTGTGATTGGTCGGTTTTTCGCTACCCAGCGTTGCGCGTGCAGGGAAGGCGCCCTGGAATCGGATCACCCTGCCATGCCGGCAGCGCCCACTTTGCCATAATCCCCTTAACGAGACTGAGCTGGCCCCGTCCTATCGCCAAGTGATATCGGACGCGACGAGAGAACGCCTTGCATCGAGCAGTTTCGCAAGACGACGACCCAAGGTCATCCCAAGTTCAATGGATGGGATTTGCCGAGGGGCCTGCGATGGAGCCCTAAGCGCTGGGTTGCTTGGCCTGATGCTCGACGAGGTGGACTACGGCATGGTGCTGCTCGACGGAAAAGTCGAGGTCTTGTATGCCAACCACGCGGCGCGAGCCGAATGCGAAGCCGCTCACCCCTTGCAGTTGCTGGGCCGCCGGCTGCAGGCGCGTCAGCCAGAGCATGAGGCGCTGCTGCATGAGGCGCTGGCCGACGCCAGACGCGGGCGGCGCGCGCTGCTGTCTCTGGGCGATGCCGACAAGCCTGTCAGCGTGGCGGTGGTCCCGGTGGGCGGTGATGGCGAGGCCCGCGCCACACTGCTGCTGATGGGCGAGCGCCAGATTTGCGGGCAGCTGACGGTGCACGGCTTCGCCCGTTGCCATGCGCTGACCCCGGCCGAGACGCGCGTGTTGGCCGGGCTGTGTGAGGGCCTGCACCCACGCGAGTTGGCCCAGCGGCACGGCGTGAGCCTGACCACGGTGCGCTCTCAAATCGGCAGCTTGCGCGCCAAGACCGGCGCAGGCAGCATCCGCAACCTGGTGCGCCAGGTGTCGCTGCTGCCACCGATGCGGAACAGCCTGCGCACACCCGCCTGAGCTTGCGGCAGCCCTACGGATCGGTGCACAGGCAGTGCACCGCCAGGGCAAAGGGCCGTCGCTGCTGCGTCAGCTCGGCCAGCCAGAGCAGGTCTTGCTGCATCTCCCGCGCGGCCCGAAGCGGCAGGCTCGCATCGGGCAGCAAGGCGTCGATGTGCGATGCCAAGCCCACCGACACCGAGCCGCCCAGCAGGTCCAGCAACTGCTGCAGCCGCCCCGGCTCGCGCTCCAGGTAGGTGATGCGGTAGTCGCCGCGGTCGGCGCCGGGCAGCTTGCCGCGCAGCGCGGCGGCCTGTAGGGCATCACCGTAGCTGCCCAGGCGGTCGACCAGGCCGCGCTCCAGCGCCTGCGCGCCGGTCCAGACGCGGCCTTGCGCGACCGCATCGATCTGCGCCGGCGTGCGCTTGCGGGACGCCGCCACCTTGGCGACAAAATCGGCGTAGGTGTGGTCGACGCTGCTTTGCACCAGCGCCGCAAAGCGCGGGTCGATGGCACGGCGCGGGTCGTAGGCGGCCCCCAGCCAGGTGGTGGTGACGCCGCCGGTGTGCACGCCCAGCTTGTCGAGGGTCTTTTCCGCCGTGGGCAGCAGGGTGAACACGCCGATCGAACCCGTGATGGTGGCTGCGTCGGCGATGACCTCGTCGGCGGCCGTGGCCACCCAGTAGCCGCCCGAGGCCGCCAGGTCGCCCATCGACACCACCACCGGCTTGCCCGCCGCGCGGGTGAGCTCGAGCTCGCGGCGGATCAGCTCGGCGCCGAAGGCGCTGCCGCCCGGGGAATCGACGCGCAGCACCAGCGCCTTGACCTGCTCGTCCTCACGCGCCTTGCGGATCAGTGCCGCGGTGGACAGGCCGCCGACGCGCCCGGGCGGCGCCTCGCCGTCGCCGATCTCGCCTTCGGCCACGACCACGGCCACCGCAGCGCCGTCGCGCTTGGGCTTCAAACGCTGCAGGTAGTCGTCGAAACTCACCTGGCGGAAGCTTTTCGACTCGTCGTCGCGGGCACCACGCTCGATCATCATCTGGCGCAACTCGTCCCGGGTCTTCAGCCCGTCCACCAGCCTGGCGTCCAGCGCCAGCTTCGCTGCGTCGCCGCCAGCCGCGGCCAGGCGTTGCGGCAGCTCGTCGATGCCACGCATCACGCTGCCCGCCGCCAGCTTGCGCCCCTGCTCGACGGCGTCGGTGTACGAACTCCACAAGCCGTTGTTGAGCAGGCTCTCGGCCTCGATCGAGGCCGGCGATGGGCCATTCTCGGTGAAGGGTTCGCCGAAGCTCTTGTAGGTGCCGACGCGGATCAGGTTCACGGTCACGCCCAGCCGGTCGAGCGCGTCGCGGTAGTAGTTGCGATAGCGGCCGTAGCCTTCCAGGTAGACCAGGCCCATCGGGTGCAGCAGCAGCTCGTTGGCGGCGCTGGCCACGTGGTACTGGCGCTGGTCGTAGCGCGAGCCCCAGGCCACCACCGGCTTGCCGGCGGCCTTGAAGCGCTGCAGCGCCACCGAGATCTCGCGCAGCGTGGCCAGCCCCGCGCCCCGGAAGTCGTCCAGCACCAGCAGCGCCTGCGTGATCTGCGGGTCCTTGGCAGCCGCATCCAGCACGTCGAGCACGTCGCGCAACTGCACCTGCTGCGCCTCCTGCCCGCGCGCCCGGCCCAGCGCCGTGTCGCGCCAACTGCCGCTGAACTGCTCGACCACCGGACCGCGCAGCTGCAGCACCAGCACGGTCTTGTCCTGCAGCGGCGCCGGCGCGCGGGTGGCGAACGCCCAGATCAGTGCAGCCATCAGGGCCAGGAACAGCAGGTTCAGCACCAGCCGGCGCGTGCCGTCGAGCAGCCGCCAGAAGCGGCCGAACCAGCGGCCGAAGAAACCAGGACGTGAAGCGGACATGCGGGCTTTCGCAAAGCGACAACAGCCGCATAGCTTATGCGCTGTGGCAAGCCCGCCGCCGGGCCTTGAGATACTCGGGCCCAGCATGCAGGCCATCCTCGCCGTCACCGTCCCGTTCTTCGCACTCGTGCTGTGCGGCTGGCTGGCGGCTCAGCGCGGCGTATTGCCCGACAGTGCCATCCCCGGGCTGAACGCCTTCGTGCTGTACTTCGCGCTGCCCTGCATGCTGTTTCGTTTCGGCATGAACACGCCGCTGCTCGAACTGCTGAACCCGGCGCTGCTGGGGGTCTACGTGCTGTGCGCGCTGCTGATGGTGTTCGTCGCCATCGCCTTCACACTGAACGATCGTGTGCACCTCAAGGACTCGGCCTTCGGCGCGCTGGTGGCCTCGTTCCCGAACACCGGCTTCATGGGCGTGCCCTTGCTGGTGGCGCTGCTCGGCCCGGCCGCCGCCGGGCCGATGATCTGCACCATCCTGGCCGACCTGTTCATCACCACCTCGCTGTGCATCGCCCTGGCGCAGGTGCATGACGCCGCCGGTCTGGGCACGCGTGCAGCCTTGGCGCGCGCGCTGCGCGGCGCGCTCAGCAACCCGCTGCCGTGGTCGATCGCCGCCGGCGCGCTGTTCTCGGTGGCGGGCATCAAGCTGTCCGGCCCGCCCGACGTGGTGGTGCGCATGCTGGCCGATGCCGCCTCGCCGGTGGCGCTGTTCACCATCGGCGCGGTGCTGTGGCGTGCCGGCCGCCATGCGCACACCCGCACGCCGGTGGCGCTGTACCTGCCGGTGGCGCTGATGAAGCTGTTCCTGCACCCGCTGCTGGTATTCGCGTTGATGGCGGCTGCCGTGTCGCTGGGCGCGCCGCTCAGCGGCTTCCAGGTGATGGTGGTCACGCTCACCGCGGCGCTGCCCAGCGCCAGCAACGTGGCCATGCTGGCCGAGCGCTACGGCGCCGACAACGGCCGCGTGACACGCATCATCATGAGCAGCACGGTACTGGCCTTCGCCAGCTTCACGCTGCTGGCCTGGGCCTTCGGCGTGCAGCCGAAGGGCTGAGAAACCCGCCCGCGCACTCTCGCGCGGTGCCACGGCGCGGAACATCCAAGCGGTTTCCATCGCAGCACGGCGCATCCTGCGTCGCTTTCGCCGCAGCTCGTCGCCTGCCCGTCGCCTGCACTCCTGGCTCTCGCTAAGGTGCACACATCGAATGCGATCGCGCACAGGAGACGAAAGATGAATGCAAGGACACGGCCATGGAACACCGAGCGTTCGCGCATGCAGCTGCTGGCCGCCGTGGCGGCCGCGGCGATCACGGTGTGCCTCATGCTCGGGATCGATGAACTGGCGGCTCACGGCCAAGCCAGGCTGCACGAAGTAGCTGCGTCCGGCGCGACAATCCGCACATGAACCGTCTGCCGCAATGGCTTGCCGATGCCGGTGCATTGCTGATCAAGGTCGGCAAGTGGGTTGCGGGCTTCAGCTTCTGGCAGTTCGTCGTCTTCTCGCTGCTGGTCCTGGTCGCCGGCGGCATTGTCGACTCGGCGCTGTTTCCCGACAGACCCGAACAAGGGGTGGTTTACAAGAGGGCCCGGCACGCGCCGCCCGACGCCGCAGTTGCGCCCGCGTCGGTCCCGGCGTCAGGGGCCTCCGCGGAAGTGATACCGCCGGCCGACGTCAAGCAGGCCGCCGACACGGCCCGCGGCGCTGAAGGTGCCGCAGAGGTCCAGATCGGCCGCGACGGCATCGTCGTTCACGACGGCGACAGCCAGGCGCAGGAAGTGCGCATCGGATGGAAGGGCATTTCCGTCACCGAAAGCGGCGGTGCTGCCCCTGGCGAAAACGTCGCGGATGCGCAGGCCCTCGATGACTCCACGATTGTCCGCAGCAACTCGACGCGCGGCCTCGTGCCGATGTTGCTGGCGGCGCTGGCGATCATGTGGGTCTTGCGCTATGCCGTACGCTCTCGCGTCAAGGCCGATGCCCGGGTCGGCCAGGCCGAGGCTGCGGCGGAACGCGAAGCACTCGAGCGCAAGGTGGTCGAGGCTCGTCTACAGGCACTGCAGGCTCAGGTCGAACCGCACTTCCTGTTCAACACCCTGGCGGCCGTCGAACACCTGATCGAAACCGATCCAGCCCGCGCCGGCGAGATGCAGCGCCACCTGATTGCCTTTCTGCGCGGCGCCATGCCGCAGATGCGTGGCCAGACCAGTTGTCTGGGCGACGAGATCGAGTTGTGCCGCAGCTACCTGGCGATCATGAAGATCCGCATGGAAGACCGCCTCAGCTACGGCATCGACATGCCCGCCGACCTGAGGGCGGCTCCATTTCCGGTCCTCATGCTGCAATCCGTCGTCGAAAATGCCATCAAGCACGGCCTGGAACCCAAGGCCGAAGGCGGCAGTCTGCTGATCAGCGCGCGAGCCGCAGCCGGGCGCCTGCGCGTGATCGTCGCCGACAGTGGGCTCGGTTTCGGCAACGGCAACACCGCGGGCACCGGCATCGGCTTGAACAACATTCGCGAGCGGCTCCAGGCCCTGTTCGGCGACCGTGCGGCATTGGTCATTTCGGCCAACGCGCCGACGGGCGCGCAAGTCACCATCGAGGTTCCGCTTGAAGGCACCGACGGCAATCATCGCGGATGACGAACGGCTGATGCGTGAACAGCTGCGGCGACGTTTGCGCGAAGCCTGGCCGGAGTTGCAGGTCGTCGCCGAGGCGGTCAACGGCGGCGAAGCCGTGGAGCAGGTCGCGTCGCTGAAACCAGACCTGGCGTTCCTCGACATCCGCATGCCCGGCAAGACCGGCATCGACGCAGCGCGCGAGATCGGCACCCGCTGTCACATCGTCTTCGTCACCGCCTACGATGTGCACGCCGTCGAAGCATTCGAACAGGGAGCGATCGACTACCTGTTGAAACCGGCGGACCCGCAACGGCTGGCGCTCACCGTGCAGCGGCTGAAGGCACGCCTTGCCGAACAGGAGCCCGCCGCCAACCTCGGCGCGGCCATCGCGCGTCTCGAAGGCTTGGCCGGCCGCATCGCGCCGGCGACGCGGCCGGGTGAACGCCTGCAGTGGATCCAGGCTGGCCTGGGCCAGCAACTGCGCCTGCTGCCGGTCGACGAGGTCGTCTTTCTGCAGGCGCAGGACAAGTACACGGCGGTGGCCACGGCGAAAGAGATCGCCCTGGTGCGCAAGCCGATCCGCGAGTTCGTCGACGAACTCGACCCCGATCGTTTCTGGCAGATCCATCGTGGCACCTTGGTTGCCGTCAAGGAAATCGCCGCCGTGCATCGCGACGGCGAGCAGCTGATCGTCCAACTGCGGCATCGCTCGGAACGACTCGAAGTGAGCCGAAGTTTCGCCGGCAAGTTCAGGCAGATGTGAAGCGATCGTTCCGGTTCCGACGCAGGGCCGATGGTGTTGGCCCTGCAACCGACGCAGTACTAGCACCAGCGCCGCGCTCGGCCTCAGATGCCCAGCGGATCCACGTCCACCGCCCAGCGCAGCACGGCCTTGTGCGCCGGGCGCAGCGCCTGCAGCTGCGGCAGCCAGCCGGACAGCAGCTGCTGCAGGGCGGCACGCGAGCCGGACTCGACCAGCATCTGCATGCGCTCGACATCGGCCACGCGCGCCACCGGCGGGGGTACCGGTGGGTACAGGCGCACCTCGTCGCTGCCGGGCCTTTGCGCCGCCAGTTCGGCGGCTGCGCGCAGGAAGGCCAGGGCGGCATCGGCACTGCGCGCGTCGGCCCGCAGCAGCGCCAGGCGGGTGAAGGGTGGCAACCCGGCGGCACGCCGCTCCTGCATCTGGCTGGCGGCGAAGGCGTCGAAGTCGTGCGCCTGGAGCGCGGCATACAACGGATGCCGCGGGTGCCAAGTCTGGATCCACATCTCGCTGCGTGCGGCCTGGGCGGCATCGCGCCCAGCGCGGCCCGCGGCCTGCATCAGCAGCGCGAACAGCCGCTCGGCGGCGCGGAAATCGCTGGCAAACAGCGCTGCATCCGGGTTGACCGCGGCCACCAGCGTCACGCCGCGGAAGTCGTGGCCCTTGGCGATCATCTGCGTGCCCACCAGTACGTCCACCTCGCCGGCATGCACCGCCGTCAGCTGCGCCTGCAGCGCCCCCTTGGCGCGGGTGCTGTCGGCGTCGATGCGCCCAACCCGCGCGCTGGGCAGCAACTGCGCGATCTGCTCCTCCAGCCGCTCGGTACCGCGGCCGATGGGTGCGATGTCCAGGTTGCCGCATTCCGGGCAGGCACGCGGCACGCGCTCGCTGAAGCCGCAGTGGTGGCAACGCAGCGTGCGGTCGGCCTTGTGGAAGACGCGCCAGGCGCTGCAGTGCGGGCAGCCGCTTTTCCAGCCGCAGGCCGCGCAGAACAGCACCGGCGCATAACCACGGCGGTTGAGCAGCAGCAGGCTCTGCTCGCCGCGCGCGATGCGCTGCTCCACCGCCTGCTGCAGGGCCGGTGCCAGCGCCGGCGGCGCAGCGCTGCCGGCCGGTCGCGGCACGGCCGTCATGTCGAGCACTCGCACCGTCGGCAGCGCCCCACCGCCGATGCGTTGTGTCAGGCGCAGCCGGCGGTAGCGGCCCCGCTCGGCCTGTGCCCAGCTCTCCAGCGAGGGCGTGGCCGAGCCCAGCAGCACAGGCAGCCCTTCGACGCGGCCGCGGTAGACCGCCAGGTCGCGCGCCGAATAGCGCGCCCCTTCCTGCTGCTTGAAGGACGGGTCGTGCTCCTCGTCGACGACGATCAGTCCCAACCGCGGCAACGAGGCAAACACCGCCAGCCGCGTACCCAGCACCAGGTCGGCCTGGCCCCCGTGCGCCAGCAACCAGTGGCGCAGGCGCTGTGC
>JAGTRL010000459.1 GCA_018261815.1 Pseudomonadota bacterium | reverse complement strand
GCCCGCCAGGTACTGGCATTCGTCGATGTAGCCGAAGTAGCTGCTGGCGTTCTTCGGGTGCTTGCCTTCGGTCCACATGCCGCCGCAATGCGCGAAGCGCACCTTCGGATACTTCTCGGCCATCTTCAGCATGTGCGGGTCGAAGTAGCCGAAGCTGGTGGCGAAGATCAACCCGGCGTTGTCCTGGTTGATCATGGCCTCCATCGTCTTCTGCACGGCCGCGGTCTCGGGCACGTTCTCTTCTTCGATGACCTTGACGCCGGGCAGCTTCTTCATCGCCGCGGCCGCCTGGGCCTGCGCCTGGTTGTAGCCGAAGTCGCTGCGCGGGCCGACGTAGATCACGCCCATGGTCATCGGGGTCTGCGCCAGTGCGCTGCGCATTGCGCCGGGCAGCGCCAGCGAGGCGCCGGCCAGGGCGCCGCCAGCCAACAGGCGGCGGCGGGCAAGGGTCAGATGGTCTTGGCTCATGGTCAGGGCTCCTCGTGTGAAGTGAAGTAGCGGATCAGGTGGACTCAGGTGGAAAGCAGGCTCACGTGCGCGGCCACCACCAACCAGCGCCCGTCGATGCGGCACCAGGTCTGGCTCTGGCGGCCGAGCTTGTCGCCGCCCTCGCGCCGGAATTCGGTCATCGCGGTGCCGAAGTCGTCGCCATAGGTGGTAATCACGGTGCGCTGCAGCGTGCGCGCCAGGCCGACCGCCGAGCGCGCATTGCGGAAGTCGCGGATGGCGTCGATGCCGTACAGGTTTTCGTTGACGCCGTAGCGCACCGTCTGCGCGCTGTCCCAGAACAGTTCGTCCAGCACGTCGACCTTGTTGTGGACCAGCGCGTCCTCGTAACGCGCGAACGCGGCTTGCAGTTCGGCCAGCACTTCGGGGCGGTTGAAGTCCATGGCTCAGGCCCCCGCCGCCAAGGGCGCCACCGGCGCGCTGCACAGGCCCATCGCTTCTAGCGCGGCCGCGACGCGCAGGCAATGGTCTTCACGCCAGGGTGCGGCGATCAGCTGCACGCCGATCGGCAGCTGCGGGGCGGTGGGGTTCATGCCCCACAGCGGCACGCTCACCACCGGCAGGCCGATGCAGGAGATCGGCTGCGTCAGCAGCCCCATGCTGGCGCGCGAGGGCAGGCGCTGGCCGTTGATCTCGAGCCACTCGGTGCCGATGAGAGGTGCGGTGCAGGGCGTGGCCGGCGCGATCAGCACGTCCAACGTCTCGAAGACCCGCGCCACGCGCCGCGCGAACCAGTGGCGCACTCGTTGCGCCTGCACCACCCAGGCGGCGGGCACCAGCGCGTTGGCGAGGAAGCGGTCGCGCGTCATCGGGTCGAAATCGTTGGCGCGCTTCTTCAGGTCTTCCAGATGCAGCGCGCCACCTTCGCCGGCGGTGACGATGAAGGCCGCGGCGCGGGCGCGCGCCACCTCGGGCAGTTCGACCAGCCGCGTCGTGCCCAGGCCCTGGGCCACCGCATCGACGGCGGCCAGCGCCTCGGCCAGCGCCATCTCGCGGAACCAGCCGCCGAGCACGGCCACGCGCAGGCCCGCGGCACCGCGTTCGAGCAGCGGTGAGGCCGGCTCGATGTCGCGCTGCGCGCAGGCCGGGTCCTGCGTGTCGGGGCCTTGCATCAGGTCGTAGGCCAGCGCCAGATCGGCCACGCTGCGCGCGAACGGGCCCAGGTGGTCCAGGCTGGCAGAGAACGGGTACGAACCCGTGCGCGGCAGCCGGCCGAAAGTGGGCTTCAGCCCGAAGGTGCCGCACAGGGATGCGGGCACGCGGATCGAGCCGTTGGTGTCGGAGCCCAGCGTGATCGGCACCTGGCCGGCGGCCACCGCCGCGGCCGAGCCGCCCGAGGAGCCGCCGCTGATGCGCGTCAGGTCGTGCGGATTGCGCGTGGCACCGTAGTGCGTGTTCTCGGTGCTGAATCCGTAGGCGTACTCGTCCATGTTCAGCGCCCCGACCAGCACCGCGCCTTCGACTTCGAGCCGGCGCACCAGCACCGCGTCACGTGCAGCCGGCGCGCTATCGCGCTCGATCTTCGATCCGGCCAGCGTGGGCAGCGCGGCGATGTCGAACAGGTTCTTCACCGCGAAGGGCACTCCCGCCAGCTTCATGCGTTCGCGGCGTGGGTGCGCGTCCACCCACTGGGCGCGCTTCTGCGCCCGCTCGGCCAGCACGCTGGTGAAGGCGTTGACCTGGCCGTCGGTGGCCGCGATGCGCTGCAGCGCCTGCTGCACGCTGTCGGTCGCGGTCGTGCGGCCTTCACGCACGCTGGCGGCTATTGCCGTCGCGCTGCTGGCGTTCATTCGTCGACCCTCGGCGCCACCGGCACGAAGACGTTGCCCGACTCGTCGGCGGGCGTCAGCGGCAATCCTTGCACCAAGACGGCCATCGACGCGGCCAGACCGAAGTACAGGGCCACGCCCTTGCGCTGCTCCTGCGTCAGGCTCAGGCCCAGCGTGGCCGCCGCGGCATCGATGTAGGCGCTGTGGTCCATGGTCGGACCTCAGGCTTTGTAGAGCTG
>JAGTRL010000458.1 GCA_018261815.1 Pseudomonadota bacterium | reverse complement strand
GCCACAGCGGCCAGTTGCCCACACTGGCGAGCCACAGGCTGATGACCACGGCCAGGGTGAGCGGATTCCTCGATGCGACCATGGGGCGGCATGCTCGCCTGCGCAGCCTAATGCCACATTAGCGACGGCCTTAGCATGGCGCCGATGGACAGCGACGGCATCGAAGTGCGGGTCGAAGGCGATGGCGCCGAGGCGGTGGTGATGATCCACGGTTGGCCCGACACGCTGCGCCTGTGGGACAGCACCGTCCAGGCGCTGAAGCCGCACTGGCGCTGCGTGCGCTTCACGCTGCCAGGCTTCGACCTGTCAAGGCGCGACCGTGCCTACTCGCTGGACGAGTTGGTCCAGACCGTTCACCGCATCGTCACCCGCTGCTGCCCCGGCCAACGCGTCACGCTGCTGGTGCACGACTGGGGCTGCCTGTTCGGCTACCAGTTTGCGCTGCGCCACCCGGAGCTGGTATCGCGCATCGTCGGTGTCGACATCGGCGATGCCGGTTCCAAGGCCCATCAAGCCGAGCTGGGCGTCAAGGCCAAGCTGATGGTGCTGGCCTACCAGTTGTGGCTGGCCACCGCCTGGCGCATCGGTGGCGCCCTGGGCGACCGCATGGCCCGCAGGATGGCTGCGGCGATGCGCTGCCCGGCCGAACCGCAGTCCATCGGCGCGCAGATGGGCTACCCCTATGCGGTGCAATGGTTCGGCGTGAAGGGTGGCTTCGGTGCCGTGCAGCCCTTCGAGCCTGCGGTGCCCATGCTCTACCTGTACGGCCAGCGCAAGCCCTTCATGTTCCATTCGCAGGCCTGGATCGAGGCCCTGGCGCGGCGACCCGGCAGCCGCGTCGTCGGCCTGCGCACGGGGCACTGGGTGATGTTGAACCAGCCGCAGGAATTCAACGCCGAGGTGGCACGCTGGCTGGCCGAGACCGCGGCCGCTATCGATCGCTGATGTCGCGGCGGCCGGCGTTCATCTCGGCCATGCGCTGCAACGCCGCATCGCTGATCAGGGTGTCGCAGAACAGCGTGCGCTCCTCGGCCAGGCCGGCGGCCATATCGCCGTGGCCGGCGCGCCGCGCCAGGCGCTTGATATGGCCCAGCGCCGGCTGCGGCTTGGCCGCGAGCTCCTGCGCCACGGCCAGCGCATGTGCGAGCACGTCGTCGACGCAGGCATGCACCAGGCCCTGCGCGGCGGCTTCGGCCGGCTCGAAGGTGCGACCCAACAGCAGGCTTTCCAGCGCACGGGCCGCGCCCATCACGCGCTGCAGCTTCTGCGTGCCGCCGGCCCCCGGCAACAGGCCGATGTTGAGCTCGGGCAGTCCGATGCGGTAGCGGCCGGCCTGCGCATAACGCAGGTCGCAGGCCAGCGCCAGCTCGTAGCCGCCGCCCATGCAGGTGCCGTTGATGGCAGCGATAAAGATGCGGTCGCTGGCCTCGATACGCGCCAGCGCGCGGTGCAGCGGGGCCTCGGGCACCGGCCGCTCGAGCGCGAAGCGCAGCCCGCGCGCGGCCATGTCGCGGCCGCGCTGCTCGAGCACGCGGACGTCGTAGTGGCGCACGAACACGCCGGCATCGCGGCCAGTGAACAGCACCACGCGCCAGGCCGGCGTGGCATGGACCCGATCGAGCAGCGCCAGCAACTCGCTCTCGGTCTGCGCGTCCATGCAGCCGAGCGACGGGTTGAAGAGCTGCACGCGCAGCACGGCGCCGTCGGCCTGTGCGGCGATGCGCTGGCCGTCGAACACGGCTGGGTCGTTCTGGCTCATGGACAGGTACTCCGGGCGAGGGTGCAGGCTACAGCGTGCCGGCCGCACCAAAGCCAAACAGGCTGGACAGCAGCCGGGTGGGGAACTGGCGGGCAGCCTCGTTGTAGCTGCCGACCGCGTCGTTGAACAGCTGGCGCGCGAAGGCCAGGCGCAGCGTCGCGTCGCGCAGCGCGGCGACGTGCGGCGCCACGTCGTCGGCACCGGCCAGGTCGCCGCGCTGTTCGAGCAGCGCCAGCAGGCGCGACAGCGCAGCCTGCAGCGCGGCTTCGGCGCCCACCAGGGCCGCGGCGCGGGGCGCCAGCGCCGGCCGGGCGCGCAATGCGTCGGCGGTCGGTTGCAGCTGGGCCTGCGCCGCCAGCACCGCGTCGAGCGCACCCTGTTCGTCGGGCAGGTGGGTACGCAGCGCGGCCACCAACGGCTGCAGCGCAGCGGCGCGGCGCTGCAGCGGCTCATCCACCTGGGCCCAGGCGGCAATGATGCCGTTGCGCAATGCCACCAGCCGGTTGTGCGCGCCCAGCATCCAGAAGACCAGTAGCGCGGCCGCCGCGATCAGCAGTAGCTGCTGCGTGCTCAACAAGTTGAGGCGCGCCGGAGGCGGCGCCGCGGTTCGTTCATTCGATCACTATAGACGCCGCGCTGAGGCGCTAAACAGAGCGTTCTAAATGATGCAGCATAGTCTGCGCAGGGTCTCGTTCGGCTGCTGCCAGCGCCGGAAGCAAGCGGTCACGGCCTCGAGGACGGCTGGCAGGGTCGGGAA
>JAGTRL010000457.1 GCA_018261815.1 Pseudomonadota bacterium | reverse complement strand
TCGCGCGCGCTGTGGCCCAGCGCCAGCACCGCATGGTCGGTGCGCAACTGCTCGCCGCCGGCCAGCACCAGGCCTCTCAAGCGGCGAGTCGCAGGGCCCCCTCCCCGCGACGGGCCGTCCTCGATCAGCAGGTCGACCACCTGCTGGCCGAAGCGCACCTCGCCGCCCAGCGCCTCGATCTCGGCGCGCATCTTCTCGACCATGCTCACCAGGCGGAAGGTGCCGATGTGCGGCTTGGCGACATAGAGGATCTCTTCCGGCGCACCGGCCTTGACGAACTCGTTCAGTACCTTGCGCGTGAGGAAGCGCGGGTCGCTGATCTGGCTCCACAGCTTGCCGTCGCTGAAGGTGCCGGCACCGCCTTCGCCGAACTGCACGTTCGAGGTCGGGTCGAGCACGCCGCGGCGCCACAGGCCCCAGGTGTCCTGCGTGCGCTCGCGCACCGCCTTGCCGCGCTCCAGAACGATCGGCCGCAGCCCCATCTGCGCCAGCAGCAGCGCGGCGAAGAGGCCGCAGGGGCCGAAGCCGATGACCACCGGCCGCGGCGTGTCCGACGCGGCAAAGTCCGCCGGCGCATGGCCGACGAAGCGGTAGGTGGTGTCGGGCGCGAGGCGCACCTGGCGGTCGCCGGCCAGCCGCGCCAGCACGGCGCTTTCGTCGACGCCGTCGGCGAGCAGGCAGTCGACGGTGTAGCTCAGCATCACCGCCGACTTCTTGCGCGCGTCCCAGGCGCGGCGGAAGACCGTCAGCTCGCGCAGCTGTTCATCGGCCAGGGCCAGGCGTGCGAGCACGGCAGCGCGCAGCGCGCCCTTGGCATGCTCGAGCGGCAGGCGCAGTTCGGTGATGCGCAGCATGAGATGAGATGCGCCCGCAGCGGGGCGCGGGCTTCAGCCGCCCTTCTTGGCGCGCTTGCCCGGGTTCTTCTTGCTGCGCGTGTGCGAGCCGCGTTCCAGGCTGATCTTCTGGCCACGCTTGGTGGTGACGGTCACCCCGGTGGGTGCGGGCGGACGCGGGCTGGCCTTGCGGTCGGCTTCGGTGACGATCTTGTTGCCCATTGATTTACTCCAATAGCTTTTGTGCAAAGGCGCGATTAGGCCACAGAGGGCCGCAGTGGCGCGGCGTGGCGGTGATTCGTCGACAATCGAGACATGCTCGCGCAACGCACATTGAAGTCGATCACCCATGCCGTCGGCCTGGGCGTGCACAGCGGCCAGAAGGTCGAGCTGACGCTCAAGCCCGCGCCGCCAGACAGCGGCATCGTCTTCCGCCGCGTCGACCTGCCGGTGCCGGTGGACATCCCGGTGTCGGTGATGTCCGTCAGCGACACGCGCATGGCCACCACCATCTCGCCCGGCGGCTTGGCCGGCCAGCCGACGGTGCAGACCATCGAGCACCTGCTGTCGGCCTGTGCCGGGCTGGGGCTGGACAACCTGGTCATCGACATCAGCGGCGAGGAGGTGCCGGTACTCGATGGCTCGGCGGCCAGCTTCGTGTACCTGCTGCAAAGCGCCGGCATCGTCACGCAGGATGCGCCCAAGCGTTTCCTGCGCGTGAAGAAGACGGTGGAGGTCCGCGAAGGCGAGGGCGCCACGCTGAAGTGGGCGCGGCTCGAGCCTTACCACGGCTACAAGCTGAGCTTCCAGATCGAGTTCAACCACCCCGCGGTGGACGAGACCGGCCAGCAGGTGGTGTTCGACTTCAGCCAGGGCCAGTACAAGCGCGACATTGCGCGCGCCCGCACCTTCGGCTTCACCAAGGACGTGGAGATGATGCGCGCGCGCGGCCTGGGCCTGGGCGGCAGCATGGACAACGTCATCGTCGTCGACGACAGCCGCGTGCTCAATGCCGAGGGGCTGCGCTACGGCGACGAATTCGCCAAGCACAAGATCCTGGACGCGATCGGCGACTTGCACGTGCTCGGCCAGCCGCTGCTGGCCGCTTACAGCGCCTACCGCAGCGGCCATGCGCTGAACAACAAGCTGCTGCGCAAGCTGCTGGCGGACCCCGGGGCCTACGAGACGGTGACCTTCGATGACGCCTCGCAGGCACCGCGAGGTTTTGCCGAGCTGGTGCCGGCATGGTGATCTTCCGTCTGGTCTTCGGCGGCCTGCTGCTGGCCGCGCTGCTGTGCTTTGCGATGTACATCGGCACGCAGCAGCGGGTGTGGATGAACCGCGGCCTGGTGGTGCTGAAGTGGACTGTGCTCGCCGGGCTGGGCTTCTTCGCGGTGATTGCCTTGGAGCGGCTGACGCCGCTGCTGTAGCTTCACGCAGGGTCGCGCCCAAAAGCCTTGGAGGCCGGGTCGGCTTGCAGCGCATGGCGGCCAGCCAAGATTCCGCGCGGGATCAGCCCGCTTGCATGAGCGCCAAGGTCTGCCCGTTGGCCTCTGCCCGCGCCAAAGCTTGAACGCGAGTGCGCCTCAATCGCCGAGACTGGCAAGCGCGCGACGTTGCTTCGAACACCTCTCGTGTGTCCGCTCGACGGTTCTGCAAGCGGTTGCAGTCGAACAGCCCCGACTC
>JAGTRL010000456.1 GCA_018261815.1 Pseudomonadota bacterium | reverse complement strand
AGGCGCCGGAAATCATCGTGCGCAACGAAAAGCGCATGCTGCAGGAAGCCGTGGATTCGCTGCTCGACAACGGCCGTCGCGGCAAGGCGATGACCGGCGCCAACAAGCGTCCGCTGAAGTCGCTGGCCGACATGATCAAGGGCAAGAGCGGCCGCTTCCGCCAGAACCTGCTGGGCAAGCGCGTCGATTACTCGGGGCGTTCGGTCATCGTGGTCGGCCCGACGCTGAAGCTGCATCAGTGCGGGTTGCCCAAGCTGATGGCGCTGGAGCTGTTCAAGCCCTTCATCTTCTCGCGCCTCGAAGCCATGGGCATCGCCACCACCATCAAGGCGGCGAAGAAGGAAGTCGAATCCGGCACGCCGGTGGTCTGGGACATTCTTGAAGAAGTCATCAAAGAACACCCGGTGCTGCTGAACCGCGCGCCGACGCTGCACCGCCTGGGCATCCAGGCTTTCGAGCCGGTGCTGATCGAAGGCAAGGCGATCCAACTGCATCCGCTGGTGTGCTCGGCCTTCAACGCCGACTTCGACGGCGACCAGATGGCCGTGCACATCCCGCTGAGCATCGAAGCGCAGATGGAAGCGCGCACGCTGATGCTGGCCTCCAACAACGTGCTGTTCCCGGCCAACGGTGAACCGTCGATCGTGCCTTCGCAGGACGTGGTGCTGGGCCTGTACTACGCCACACGCGAGCGCATCAACGGCAAGGGCGAGGGCATGGTCTTCTCGGACGTGACCGAGATGCTGCGCGCGCTGGACAACGGCGCGGTGGAGATCACCGCCAAGATCAGCGTGCGCCTGACCGAGTACGTCAAGGATGCCAGCGGCGAGTTCGAGCCGGTGACCAGCCTGGTGGCCACGACGGTGGGCCGCGCGTTGCTGAGCGAAATCCTGCCCAAAGGACTGCCTTTCAGCAACATCAACAAGGCGCTGAAGAAGAAGGAAATCTCGCGTCTCATCAACGTGTCCTTCCGCAAGTGCGGCCTGAAGGAGACGGTGATCTTCGCCGACAAGCTGCTGCAAAGCGGCTTCAAGCTGGCCACGCGTGCGGGCATCTCGATCGCCATCGATGACATGTTGGTGCCGAAGGAGAAGCCCAAGCTCATCGAGCGTGCCGAGAAAGAGGTCAAGGAGATCGAGCAGCAGTACGTCTCGGGCCTGGTGACCGCCGGTGAGCGCTACAACAAAGTGGTGGACATCTGGGGCAAGACCGGTGACGAAGTCGGCAAGGTCATGATGAGCCAGCTGTCCAAGCAGAAGGTGATGGATCGTCACGGCAAGGAAGTCGACCAGGAGTCCTTCAACTCCATCTACATGATGGCCGACTCGGGTGCGCGCGGTTCTGCCGCACAGATCCGCCAGCTGGCCGGCATGCGCGGTCTGATGGCGAAGCCGGACGGCTCGATCATCGAGACGCCGATCACGGCCAACTTCCGCGAAGGTCTGAACGTTCTGCAGTACTTCATCTCCACCCACGGCGCCCGCAAGGGCCTGGCGGACACGGCGCTGAAGACGGCCAACTCCGGCTACCTGACGCGCCGCCTGGTCGACGTGACGCAGGACCTGGTGGTCATCGAAGAGGATTGCGGCACGCAGAACGGCATTGCCATGCGCGCGCTGATCGAAGGTGGCGAAGTCATCGAGTCACTGCGCGACCGCATCCTGGGTCGCGTCACCGCGGTCGAGGTGCTGCACCCCGAGACGCAGGTCACGCTGATGCCGGCCGGCGAGATGCTCGACGAAGACGCGCTCGACGCACTCGAAGCGGCCGGCATCGACGAGGTCAAGGTGCGCACGCCGTTGACCTGCGACACGCGCTTCGGCCTGTGCGCCAAGTGCTACGGCCGCGACCTGGGCCGCGGGGGTCTGGTCAACATCGGCGAGGCGGTGGGTGTCATCGCCGCGCAGTCGATTGGCGAGCCGGGCACACAGCTGACGATGCGCACCTTCCACATCGGTGGTGCGGCGTCGCGTGCGGCGGTGGCCAACAGCGTGGAAGCCAAGTCCGACGGCATCGTCGGCTTCAACGCCACGATGCGCTACGTGACCAACGGCAAGAAGGAACTCGTGGTGATCTCGCGTTCCGGCGAGATCGTCATTGCCGACCAGCACGGCCGCGAGCGTGAGCGCCACAAGGTTCCGTACGGCGCGCTGCTCAACGTCAAGCCCGACCAGGCCCTGAAGGCCGGCACCGTGCTGGCCAACTGGGACCCGCTGACCCGCCCGATCATTACCGAGTTCGCCGGCAAGGCGAAGTTCGAGAACGTCGAAGAAGGCGTCACCGTGGCGCGCCAGCTCGACGAGGTGACGGGTCTGTCGACGCTGGTGGTCATCGACCCGAAGCGCCGCGGCGCGACCAAAGTGGTACGTCCGCAGGTCAAGCTGCTCGACGTGGCCGGCAACGAGGTCAAGATCCCCGGCACCGACCACTCGGTGACGATCAGCTTCCCGGTCGGCTCGCTGGTGCAGATCCGCGACGGCCAGGACCTGATGCCGGGCGAGGTGCTGGCGCGCATTCCGGTCGA
>JAGTRL010000455.1 GCA_018261815.1 Pseudomonadota bacterium | reverse complement strand
GGGCAGCTGGCGACGCTGGAGCTGCCGAAGCTGATCGAGCGGCACAACCGGCTGGCCGCCGGGCTGCTGGCCGCGGCGTGAGGCCATTCCCGATCCGGCAGATCGACGCGGCCGGGTTCGCGCCCTATGGCTGGCTGGCCGAAGCCGGAGGCGCCACGGGCCGGCCGATCAACGACGGCACCAGCCTGCGCGTCGACGGCGTGGGCGAACTGCAGCTGACTGCAGAAGGTGGCGCGCCGTGCCTGGCGCTGTTCCGCGCCCGGCCGCGTGACCCGCGCGGGCCCTGGCAGGTGCTGGAGCGCCACCGCCTGGGCACGCAGACCTTCGTGCCGATGGGCTGCGCACGCTACGTGGTGCTGGTGGCGTTGGGCGACGTGCATCCCGACATGGATACGCTGGCTGCTTTTTCCGTGGCCGGCCACCAGGCCGTGACCTTGCGCGCCGGTACCTGGCACCACGGACTGATCGCGCCGCAGGGCGGCGACTTCGTCGTCATTGAAAGGCGTGGCGCTGAGGTCGATAACGAGCTGGCGACGCTGGCCGAGGCGGTGACGCTCTCGGTCGAGTTCGACGCGCTCAGGCACTGATGCGCTGCGCCAGTGCCACCAGGCTGCGGTCGCTGCCCGGCGGCCCCACCAGGCTCAGGCCCAGCGGGGCGCCCAGCCGGGTGGCCCAGGGCAGGCTCAGCTGCGGCAGCCCGGCCAGGCCGGCGACGCACAGCATCTGCAGCGCGCGGTTGCGGTAGCTCTCCAGCCCGGCTTCGTCGTCGCTGATGCGCGGCGCCACGTCGGGCATGGTCGGCATCAGCAGCACGCCGTCGGGCCCCAGCAGCGCCGCCATGTGCGCACGAAAGCGCGCGCGGTAGGCCTGGCCTTCGGCGATCTTCTGGTCGGGGATCTCGCGCGCCCAGGCAAAGCGCTGCGCCACGCCGGGGCCCAGCGGCGGCTGGTAGCGCTCGATCAACGCGCCGTCCACCGTCCAGGCCTC
Organism: Pseudomonadota bacterium; assembly: GCA_018261815.1. GTDB lineage: Bacteria > Pseudomonadota > Gammaproteobacteria > Burkholderiales > Burkholderiaceae_C > Rubrivivax. The sequence goes on along the minus strand of JAGTRL010000455.1, from coordinate 1,539 downwards.
GTGGCCCTGCACGTGGCGGTAGTGCCAGTACATCGCGTCCAGGCTGTCCAGCACCACCGTCGTGGGGACTGCCACGCCGAGTGCCGCTTCGACCTTGGCGCAGGGCGCGGCAAAGGCGTCCAGCACCTCGGGGGCAACCAGCGCCCAGATATCGGTAGGGCGCAGCAGCCGCTGCGTAGCTGGCAGCGGGGCCGCGTCCTCGCCCAGCAGCACGTCCGCCACGCGCGCGAAGCTGTGCAGGTCGCGGGTGAACCAGCCGCAGGTGTCGAAGCTGGGCGACAGGTCCAGCGCGCCCAGCAGGCTGATCCGTCCATGCGTGGGCCGCAGGCCCACCAGGCCGCAGTGGCTGGCGGGCGCGCGCACGCTGCCGCCGGTGTCGGTGCCCAGCGCCATGTCGCACAGTCGGTGGGACACCGCGGCGGCCGAGCCTGAGGACGAGCCGCCGGTGATGCGATCGGGCGCCGCGCCGTTGATCGGCGAGCCGAAGTGCGCGTTCTGCCCGTTCATCGAAAACGCCAGCTCGTCGGTGATCGTCTTGCCGACGAAGCGCGCGCCGGCGTCCAGCAGCTTCTGCACCGTGGGCGCCGTGCGCGTCTTGATGCCCGACAACGCCAGCACGAAGGGCTGGCCGCCGCTGGTGGGGTAGCCGGCCACGTCGAACAGGTCCTTGACCGCGAAGCTCAGGCCGGCCAGCGGCCCGGTGGCCGCCTGTGGCACCGGTACTTCCGGGTAGGGCATGAAGGCGCGGGCGGTGTCGTGGACGAGGGGCATGATGGCTCTCGATTCAGGTTGTCAGGAACGTTTGCGCTTCGGCCTGGCACGGGCCGGCGGCTCGGACATCCAGTCAGTCACCTTCAGGCCGGGCACCAGGTCGAAGTGGCGCGTGTTGTGGGGGACCAGCGTCAGGCCCTCGGCGAGCGCATGCGCAGCGATCTGCGTGTCGATTTCGCCGGTGAGGGTGCCGTCGCGCTGGTTCGTGTCCTGCAACGCGCCGTCGGGGTCTGCGGCCCCGGCGGTCCAGGGCAGGCTGGGCAGTTGCAGCAACAAGTGGTCGATCAGGCTGCGCCGGCGATCATCGGCGGCCATGCCGGCCTGGCCGAAGCACAACTCGGCGCGTGTCAGCAAGGACAGGGCCACGGTTTGTTGCAACAAGCCATCGTTCACCCGCGCCTCCAGCAAGGCCGAGCTGCGCCGCAGGTCGTCGCTGGCGATGTCCGTGTCGAGCAAGTAAAGCAGGCTCACCGGTCGCGCTTCTTGCCAGGTGATTCCGGCCAGTCGGCCAGCGTGCCGGCCCGCAGCCTATCGTCGCGGGGCGGCACGAACGCGTCGCTGGCGGGCAGGCTCCGCAGTTCGCGCAAGAAGGTCTGCAGCGCATCAGGGTCGGGCTTGGGGCTGAGCGTGATCTCGCCCGTGTCTTCGTTGCGGGCGATCCACATCTCGCGAACGTTCACCCTGAACGCCTTGGGCAAACGCACCGCCTGGCTGTTGCCGGTGCTGAAGACTTTGGCCGTCATGGTCATGGCTGGACTCGCTGGAAAG
>JAGTRL010000454.1 GCA_018261815.1 Pseudomonadota bacterium | reverse complement strand
GCGCTGGCAGCGCTGGCGGGAAACCGCCTCTCGCACATCGCAATCGGAGCCACGATCGCGGCCGTGTTCGCGCTGGTACTGGCCGCCTTGCCTGCGGGCACCCACGGCGTGACAGTGGTGTGTGCACTGGGGCTGGCCGCCGCTTCGGTGCTGACGGTGTGGCTGGGCCGGCGCCTGGTCTGGCGCCCGCGCGACGTGCACGAGCGCTTGATCGGTGTGACGCTCATCCTCATGGTCCTCAGCTCGCTGCTGCGCGCCAGCTACCTGTGGACCTGGCACGGGCCCTACGAGTCGCACCTGATGCATGTGCCACCGATGATGGTGACACCGTTCACGCTGATGTACGGCGTGCTGCCGGTGGTCTTCGCCACGCTGCTGCACAACGTGATCAACGCTCGACTGCTGGTGCGGCTGCACCAGCGCGCGATGGTCGACCAACTGACCGGCTCGCTCAGCCGGCACGCGTTGGCCGATGGCGCCGCCACGCTCATCGCGGCCGCTCGCCAAGGCGAAGACCGCCTGGCGGTGATCATGTTGGACCTGGATCTGTTCAAGCAGATCAACGATCGGCACGGCCATGCCGGCGGTGACGCGGTGCTGCGTCAAGCGGCGCAGGTGTTGCAGGTGCAGTTGCGTGGCGATGCGCTGCTGGTGCGCTATGGCGGCGAGGAGTTCGTCGCCCTCGCGCCGGTGTCGGACCTGCACTCGGCGCGCCGCGTGGCCGAGCGGATGCGAATGGGGCTGGAGCAAACGAGTTGGACGGACGTGCTGCCAGGGCTGGTCACGGTGACCGCCAGCCTGGGTGTCACCCTGTTGGACAGCGACGAGTCACTCGAACACGCTCTGGCCCGTGCCGACGAGGCGCTGTACCGAGCGAAGAACGGCGGGCGCAACCAAGTCCAGGTAGGGCTGGCCGCGGCTTGAGCCGCGGGTTTCGGTCTGGCTGGCCCGCCCACGCTCGCTGGCTGGCGCGTACACGTCGCCATCCGGGCGGCACCTGCAGTCGCAGCGTCGGGTTCCCCTGAAGGAGCGGCCGGTGATGGCCGCGTTCAACCCGCTACCTCACGCGCGGTATCGACGGCCTTCAGGCGCAGTGACCTGGAAGGGGTGCGTCGCGATGCTGGCATGACGCAGCGCGCTACAGTGGTGCGGCAGAAAAGATCGACGCTAAAGGGCATGGCCTGGCGGGCAAGATCTCTCGTGAAGGACGGGACACTGAATGAAGGCGCTATTCCTCATTCGCCACGCCAAGTCGAGCTGGGCAGATGCGACGCTGCCCGACCGGGACCGGCCTTTGCAGCAACGCGGCGAGCACGACGTGGCGATGATGACCAAGCGATTGTTGCAACGCAAGGTACAGCCCGACCTGATCATTTCCAGTCCGGCGGTGCGTGCCCTGGCGACGGCGAAGGGCATTGCCAAGGGCCTGGCCTACGAACACAAGGCCATCGTGGTGAACGATCGGCTTTATGCGGCCACAGCGGATGCCTTGATCGAAGTCATCGAAGGACTCGACGACAAGCTGGGGTGCGTGCTGCTGGTCGGCCACAACCCGGAGATCACCGAGCTCGCCCACCACTTTTGGAGCCAGGTCAACCACATGCCCACCTGCGCGATTGCCGAGTTCGGGTTCGATGTCAAGACATGGAAGGGCATAGGGCGGGCAAGGCCCGTGAGAACCGCTTTCGACTCACCGAAGAGCGGATCAGTCTAGTCGGCATGGTGCCCTACATCGCGGACATCGAGTCCTTGCGGCATGCGTGTTGCCATCGCGGCTTGGCGCCAACGAATCGGGTGCACTGACACTGAGCGGCGCCTTCGGGCTTTGCGGGCGCGATCGCGCCAAACCGGCCTGGCCGCCTATACCGGATGCATGTCCAGTTTCGACGCCTTGCGCAGCGGTGCCGCCGTCGGTGCGGACCCCTCGCTCGCGAGCACCGGCACCGGTCCTACCGCTTCAGCGGGGTTCGGGTCTCCAGGGACCGACTCGACGGTCAAGCGCATCGATCTCAACGATGCCTTGATCCGCCATCCGCAGTCGACCTTCGCGATGCGTGCCGCCGGAACACAGATGCGTGACGCTGGAATCGATGACGGCGACGTGTTGCTGGTTGACCGCACGCTGACCCCGACGCACGGGCACGTGGTGGTGGCTGTGGTGGACAGCGAGCTCGTCTGTCGGCGGCTGTTCAAGCAAGGAGCCGTGGTCAAGCTGCAGGCGGCCCATTCGGCCGACGCGGCTGAACTAACGGCTGCACACATCGATGCGTCCGATGGTGCGCCCATCGAGATCTGGGGTGTCGTCACCACCGTCATCAGGTCGTTGGTGGGCTGAAGCGCAGCTCACTGCGAGCGAGAGGCCACGCCTTTGGAGAACAGCGCGAGCGTTTCGCCACCGCGGCTGAGATCCAGAAATACTCTGGCGTGGCGCCGGTGACCGAGCGCAGTGGCAACAAGTGCTGGATCCATTGGCGCTGGCAATGCCCGACCTTCCTGCGGCAGACCTTCGTCGAATGGGCAGCGCAGACG
>JAGTRL010000090.1 GCA_018261815.1 Pseudomonadota bacterium | reverse complement strand
CGGCCGTGCCGAGACCTCGCGCCAGGCCTATTCGATCGATGCGGTGAATGAGTTCGACCCGCTGTTCGAGGACGTCTACGACTACTGCGAGAAGATGGAATTGAACGTGGACACGCTGATCCACGAGGTCGGCGCCGGGCAGATGGAGATCAACTTCTTCCATGCCCACCCGCTGAACCTGGCCGACGAGACCTTCCTCTTCAAGCGCACGGTGCGCGAGGCGGCGCTGCGCCACGACATGTATGCCACCTTCATGGCCAAGCCGATTGCAGGCGAGCCGGGCAGCGCGATGCACGTGCACCAGAGCCTGGTCAACCAGGCCACCGGCAAGAACCTGTTCAGCAACGCCGACGGCAGCCCCAGCCAGGAGTTCTTCTGGTACATCGGCGGGCTGCAGAAGTACATCCCGGCCGCGATGGCCCTGTTCGCGCCCTACGTCAACTCCTACCGCCGGCTGGTGCGCTCGAACGCCGCGCCGATCAACATCCAGTGGGGCACCGACAACCGTACCGTGGGCATCCGCTCGCCGGTGGCCGGGCCGCAGGCGCGGCGCATCGAGAACCGCGTCATCGGCGCCGACGCCAACCCCTACGTGGCGCTGGCCGCCACATTGGCCTGCGGCTACCTGGGCATCAAGAACCGGGTCGCGCCCGGCGCCGAGTGCAAGGGCGACGCCTACCTTGGCGCGCATGCCCTGCCGCGCAGCCTGGGTGAGGCGCTGCAATTGCTGCGCGACGAGAAGGACCTTGCCGAAGTGCTGGGCCAGCAGTTCGTCACGGTCTACACCGAAGTCAAGGAGATCGAATACGCCGAGTTCATGAAGGTCATCTCGCCTTGGGAACGCGAACACCTGCTGTTGCATGTGTAGCCAAGACGCCCACCCCTCCAGGAGACATCCCATGAACAGCACCGTCGATCGTTCACCGCGCAGCACGCAGCAATGGCAGGCGGCCGATGCCGCGCATTTCCTGCACCCCTTCACCGACTTCAAGGCACTGGCCGGCAAGGGCTCGCGCATCATCACCCGCGCCGACAACATCTACCTGTGGGATAGCGACGGCCACAAGATCCTCGACGCGATGTCCGGCCTGTGGTGCGTCAACGTCGGCTACGGACAGCGGGCGCTGATCGATGCCGCGGCCCGGCAGATGGGTGAGCTGCCCTTCTACAACGCCTTCTTCCAGACGGCCACGCCGCCGGCCATCGAACTGGCCGAGCTGCTGTCCGAGGTGACGCCGCCGCAGTTCCAGCATGTGTTCTTCTCGGGCTCCGGCTCCGAGGGCAACGACACCGTGGTGCGCATGGTGCGGCGCTACTGGGACATCCTGGGCCAGCCCGATCGGCAGGTGATCATCAGCCGTCACAACGCCTACCATGGTTCGACCATGGCCGGCGCATCGCTCGGCGGCATGGCCGGCATGCATGCGCAGGGCGGACTGCCGATTCCGGGCATCGTGCACATCCAGCAGCCGCACTGGTGGGAACATGGCCGTGAACTTGGACTCGACCGCGAAGGCTTCGGCCTCATGGCCGCCGGCTGGCTGGAGCAGAAGATCCTGGAACTCGGCGCAGACAAGGTCGCAGCCTTCATCGGCGAGCCGGTGCAGGGTGCCGGCGGCGTGATCGTGCCGCCCGACAGCTACTGGCCCGAGATCCAGCGCATCTGCGACAAGTACGGCATCCTGCTGGTCAGCGACGAGGTCATCTGCGGCTTCGGCCGCACCGGCCACTGGTTTGGCTGCGAGCGCTTCGGTGCCCGGCCCGACCTGATGACCTTCGCCAAGGGCGTGACCAGCGGCTACGTGCCGCTGGGTGGCGTGATGGTCGGCGACCGCATTGCCCGGGTGCTGATCGACCAGGGCGGCGACTTCAACCACGGCTACACCTATTCCGGCCATCCGGTGGCCTGCGCCGTGGCCGTGGCCAACATCCGGTTGATCCAGCAGCTGAAGCTGGTGGAGCACGTGCACGACGACGTCGGCCCCTACCTGGCGCAGCAGTTTGCCGCGCTGGCCGGGCACCCGCTGGTGGGCGAAGTGCAGACCTGCGGCCTGATGGCCGCTCTGCAGCTGGTCAAGGACAAGTCCAAGGGCACGCCTTTCTCGTCCGAGCTGGAAATGGGCATGGTCTGCCGCGGGCACTGCTTCGGCAACGGGCTGATCATGCGTGCGGTCGGCGACCGCATGATCATCGCCCCGCCGCTGGTCATCACCCGCGCGCAGATCGACGAGATGATGGCGCTGGTGCGCCGCTGCCTGGACCTGAGCCTGGCCGACGCACAGCGCCAGGGTTGGATGGGCTGAGCGCTTCCACCGATGGACCCGTCAGCCAGCGCCCCTACACTTCTTTGAACTCTAAACACCTTACCCCTTCACCGCCGGAGCCCTGTTCATGAGCATCACCTCCTTCCGTCCTGTGGCCGCGATCCTGGCGGCAACCCTCGCCCTGGCCTGTACGGCGGCCTCGGCTCAGGAGGAGGAAAAAGTCCTCAACATCTACAACTGGTCCGACTACATCGCCGAAGACACGATCAAGAACTTCGAGAAGGAAACCGGCATCAAGGTCCGGTACGACAACTTCGACAATAACGAGATCGTGCACGCCAAGCTGGTGGCGGGAAAGACCGGCTACGACCTGGTGGTGCCGTCGTCCAACTGGGCCAAGCTGCAGATCGACGGCGGGTTGCTGCGCAAGATCGACAAGGCACAGCTGTCCAACTACAAATTTCTCGACCCCGCGCTGCAGGCGCAACTGGCGCGGCTGGATGCGGGCAACGACTACATGGTCAACTGGCTGTGGGGCTTCACGACGGTGGGCATCAACGTCGACAAGGTCAAGGCCACGATCGCGCCGAAGCCGCTGCCCGACAACGTCTGGGAACTGGTCTTCAATCCCGAGTACGTCAGCAAGCTGAAGAGCTGCGGCGTGTCCTTCCTCGACTCGGCCACCGAGGTGGTGCCGGCCGCGCTGCACTACCTGGGCAAGCCGCCGTTCAGCAAGAATCCGGCCGACTATGCGGCTGCCGCCAACGCACTGAAGGCGGTGCGGCCCTACATCACCGTGTTCAGCTCTTCGGGCTACATCAACGACCTGGCCAACGGCTCGATTTGCGTGGCCCTGGGCTGGTCGGGCGACATCAACATCGCACGCCAGCGCGCCATCGACGGCAAGACCGGCAACAACATCCAGGCGCTGATCCCGAAGAACGGCGGACTCTTGTTCTTCGACGTGATGGTCATCCCGGCCGATGCGGCGCACCCGGGCAACGCCCACAAGTTCATCAACTACATCCTGCGTCCGGAGATCCACGCTTCGTTGACCAACAAGGTCTTCTACGCCAACCCCAACCTGGAATCGAAGAAGTTCATCAAGCCCGAGGTCGCCAGCAACCCGACCGTGTTCCTGCCGCCGAACGACATGAAGAACATGGTGGCGCCCGAGGCGCTGAACAACGACCTGCGCCGGCTGATGACGCGCACCTACACCTCCTTCAAGACCGGCCTGTAACCCTGCGCCAGATCGTGAGCCAATCGACGGCAGGCAACGGGCAGCGCGGCGCGGGTGACGCCGCGTTCCTGCGCATCGAACACCTGGTAAAGGATTTCGACGGCTACAAGGCCGTCAACGACGTCTCGCTCGACATCGCCAAGGGCGAGATCTTCGCGCTGCTGGGTTCGTCGGGTTGCGGCAAGAGCACGCTGCTGCGCATGCTGGCCGGCTTCGAGACGCCGAGCGCCGGGCGCATCGTGCTCGCCGGCCAGGACCTGGCCAGTCTGCCACCCTACCAGCGGCCGATGAACATGATGTTCCAGAGCTATGCGCTGTTCCCGCACCTGACGGTGTGGGACAACATCGCCTTCGGCCTGAGGCGCGACGGCCTGCCCAAAGACCAGGTGGCCGACCGGGTCGAGGCCATGCTCAAGCTGGTGCAGCTGGGCAAGTTCGCCAAGCGCAAGCCGCACCAGCTGTCCGGCGGCCAGCAGCAGCGCGTGGCGCTGGCGCGCAGCCTGGCCAAACAGCCACAACTGCTGCTGCTGGACGAGCCGCTGGGCGCGCTGGACAAGAAGCTGCGCGAGGAAACGCAGATCGAGCTGGTCAACATCATCGAGCAGGTGGGCGTGACCTGCGTGATGGTCACGCACGACCAGGAAGAGGCCATGACCATGGCCTCGCGCATCGCCATCATGAGCGAGGGCCGCTTCCTGCAGGTCGGGCCGCCGAGCGAGATCTACGAAACGCCGGCCACGCGCTTCGTCGCCGACTTCATCGGCAATGTCAACCTGATGGACGGCACGCTCGACGAGGACCAGCCCGACCACGTGATCATCGGCTGCGCCGACTGCAAGCACTATGTCGGCCACGGCATCACCGGCAACGAAGGCATGGCCGTCACCGTGGCCCTGCGCCCGGAAAAGATCCATCTGTCGCGCAAGCCGCCGGAGGATACGTACAACACCGCGCGCGGCCTCATCAAGGAGTTGTCCTACTTTGGCAGCTTCACCGTCTACCACGTCGAGCTGGCCAGCGGCGCGCGGCTGAAGGTCAGCCTGGCCAACGTGCAGCGCCACCGCGACGACGAATTCACCTGGGGCGACACGGTCTGGGCGCACTGGTCGCGCTCGGCCCACGTGGTGCTCACCGCATGATGGATCGCCTGCGGCGGATGCTCAGCGGGCGCAGCGCCGTCATCGGCGTGCCCTACCTGTGGCTGCTGGTGTTCTTCCTGTTCCCCTTCGTCATCGTCTTCAAGATCAGCGTCTCCGAGATGGAGGCGGTGCAGTTCAAGGACCTGATCACGCTGCAGGACGGGGTGCTGCAGCTGTCGCTGAAGCTGTCGAACTATGTCTTCATCACCGAGGACGCGCTCTACCTGAAGACCTACCTGGCCAGCCTGAAGTACGCCGCGGCGACGACGCTGCTGTGCCTGGCCATCGGCTACCCCTTCGCCTACTTCATGGCCCGTGCCAAGTCCACGCTGCAGCCCACGCTGCTGATGCTGGTGATGCTGCCATTCTGGACTTCCTTCCTGCTGCGCGTCTACGCTTGGAAGGGCCTGCTCAGCGACAACGGCTGGGTCGCCGACCTGCTCATCGGCACCGGCATCGACCAACTGCTGGCCGCCGCCGGGCTGATTCCCGCGCCGGGCAAGCTGATGCACACGCCCTTTTCGCTGGTGCTGGGCATGACCTACACCTACCTGCCCTTCATGATCCTGCCGCTGTACGGCAACCTGGCGAAGATGGACCTGCGCCTGCTCGAGGCCGCGGCCGACCTGGGTGCCACCGCCTGGACGGCGTTCTGGAAGATCACCGTGCCGCTGTCCAAGGCCGGCATCATCGCCGGCTCGATGCTGGTGTTCATCCCCTGCATCGGCGAGTTCGTCATCCCCGAACTGCTGGGCGGGCCGCAGACGCTGATGATCGGCCGCGTCATGTGGGACGAGTTCTTCTCCAACAACGACTGGCCGATGGCTTCCAGCGTGGCGGTGGTGATGGTGCTGCTGATCATCGTGCCGCTGGCCATCTTCAACAAGTACCAGGCCGAGGCCCAGGAGGCGAGGAAATGAAACGCGGCACCAGCGCCGGCTTCAACCGCTGGTTCGCGCGTGGCTGGTTGTCCGCAGGCTATGTGTTCCTGTACCTGCCGATCGTGGCGCTGGTCATCTTCTCGTTCAACGACTCGCCGATTCCGAACGTCTGGCGCGGCTTCACGCTCAAGTGGTATGCGTCGCTGGCCGAGGACCGTGAGATCCAGGCCGGCCTGTGGCTCAGCCTGAAGATCGCCTTCCTCACCGCCTGCGGCTCGGTGGTGCTGGGCACGCTGGCGGCCTTTGCCCTGGTCAAGTACAAGCGCTTCACCGGGCGCACGTTGTTCAGCGGCATGGTCAACGCGCCGCTGGTCATGCCCGAGGTGGTGGTGGGGCTGTCGCTGCTGCTGATGCTGGTGTCGGTGCAGCGTGCCATCGGTTTCCCCGAGCGCGGGCTGATGACCATCTGGTTCGGCCACCTGCTGCTGGGCATGGCCTATGCGGCGGTGATCGTGCAGTCGCGGCTGCTCGACCTGGACCCCGCGCTCGAAGAAGCGGCCATGGACCTGGGCGCCAAGCCCTCGCAGGTGTTCTGGCTGGTGACGCTGCCAATGATCTCGCAGTCGCTGATGTCGGCCTGGCTGCTCACCTTCACCATCTCGCTGGACGACGTGGTGCTGTCCGCCTTCCTGTCTGGGCCGGGCGCGACGACCATGCCGCTGGTGATCTTCTCGCGCGCCCGCCTTGGGCTGAACCCGAGCGTCAATGCGGTGGCCACGCTGATCGTGCTGGTGGTGGCCATCGGAGTGCTGGTGGCCAGCTACATGATCGCCCGCGCCGAACGCAAAAGACTGCTCGATCTGGCCGAAGCCTCCCGCGGCTGAGCCCTATCCTCACATCACAATTCAACGCTGTAGCCCCTGGAGACCGCTGACCATGCTCACCCGACCCAAGCTCACCCTGCTCGCACTGGCCCTGGTCGCCGCCCTGCCCGCCGCCGCGCAAAGCAACGCGGAAGTGCTGAACGAAATCAAGGCGCTGCGCGACCGGGTCAACCAGCTCGAGCAGCAGTTGAAGGACAGCCAGGCCAAGGCGGCCGCGGCGCCCCAGCCGCAATGGGGCATGACACCGGAGCAGGCGGCCGAACTCAACCGCATCACGGTCAAGACTGAGGCGCTGGAAGATTCGCGCGAAGCCAGCGGCTTCACGGGCCTGAAGATCAGCGGCCAGATGCAGGCGGCCTACATCTACAACCGGGCGCAGGACCTGGCCGGCTTCCAGTTCCTGGATTCGGTGGCCAACTATGGCTACAACTACTGGAACTCCTACATCGGCATGGCCATCCTGGACTTCCAGAAGGAAATGTCCGATGGCACCAAGTGGCGGCTGACGCTGGCCCCGCAGCGCGGCGTGGGTTCGGTGATCGACGGTTATTCCATCGTGCAGGAAGCCAGCGTCTCGGTGCCGCTGACGGACCTGCAGACGCGCTTCATTGCCGGCCAGATCCCGGACTGGTCGGGCTACGAATACCTGCAGCCGACGTTGAACAAGCTGATCACCCACAACCTGCTGTTCGACTTCACGCTGCCCACCGGCTACATCGGCGCCGGCGTCGACCTGACCAGTGGCAAGTGGGTGACCAAGGCGATGCTGGCGCAGATGAACCAGAACGCCAATTTCTCCGCGGCCAAGGGCTCGGTGCTGGCGGTGCGCGTGGACTATGCGCGCGGCGAGTACCAGGGCTTCGGCGCGGCCGGCGTGTACGGCCAGGCGCCGAACTTCGTCAACGGCTATGCCTGCGACGATTGCACTCCCACCAATTCCAACCTCGGCCTGATCGAGGTCGACGGCTACTTCGTCCGCGGCGATTGGACGGTGCAGGGCCAGCTGAGCTACGGCTACCAGAAGGACGCCGCCATCACCGCCAATGCCAACGGCGGCCTGCAGACCGCGTCGTGGTATGGCCTGTCCACGCTGGCAGCCTACAAGTTCACGCCACGCTTCGAAGGCGTCGGCCGCTTCGACTACCTGAACAACGGCAAGAACGGCGGCGGCCTGCTGGGCTATGGCATCAGCCCCGAAAACGGCATCGGTCCCGACGGCACGCTCGGTTGCGTGCAAGGCGCGGCCGCGGTCGACCCCGGCTGCAACGACGGTGCCAGCCGCTATGCCCTGGCGGTGGGCCTGAACTACGTGTTCAACCAGTACACGATGTTCAAGGCCGAGTACCGCTACGACTGGGCCAACCAGCCGGTCTTCCTTTACGTCGACGACGGCAGCTATCGCAAGAACAACAGCGTGCTTGGCGCATCGGTGGTGGTGTCCTTCTGATCCTTGCGGTCCGCGCCGCGGCGTAGCATGCGCTTCATGAGCATGCCGAGCGCGGGGAGCACAGATGAAAGACCTGATTGAGCGCCTGCGCGCGGCCGGCGTGCACACGCTGCTGGCGCAATTCACCGACATTCACGGCGTGGCCAAGGGAAAGCTGGTCCCGCTGACCCACTTCGATGAACTGCTCACCGACGGCGCCGGCTTTGCCGGCCCGTCGATCCACGGCACCGGGCTGCCGCGAGTCGGACCGCGCGCTGAGTACTACGCCCGCGGCAATGCCAGCACCGCCACCGCCCTGCCCTGGATGCCCGGCGTCGCCCGCATCGTCTGCGACGGCTTCGTCAACGGTCAGCCCTTCGATGCCTGCCCGCGCCAGGTGCTCAAGCGTGCCGTCGCGCATCTGGCCGAGCGCGGCTGGCACCTGCGCACCGGCATCGAACCCGAGTTCTTCCTGCTCAAGCGCGACGGCGATCGCTGGCTTTCGGCCGACGCACAGGACCGGCTGGACAAGCCGTCCTACGACCTGCGCTCGCTGGCACGCCAGCAGGGCTTCCTGCACGAGCTGCAGTCCGCGCTGTCGAAATGCGGCCTGGACGTGCTGCAGATCGACCACGAGGACGCGCATGGCCAGTACGAGTTGAATTTCGGCTTCGACGAGGCGCTGGCCAGTGCCGACCACCTGATGCTGTTCAAGCTGGCCGCACAGGCGCTGGCCGAGGCCCACGGCATGGTCTTCTCGATGATGCCCAAGCCCTTCGGCGACCAGCCGGGCAGCGGCATGCACTTCCACGTGTCGTTGTGGTCAGACTGGAACCCGAAGCGCCCCGACAACGCGCACAACGTCTTCGTGCCGCACCGCAGCGACGGCAGCGCCGACCGCGAGGCCACGCTGTCGCCGACCGGCCGGCATTTCATCGCCGGCGTCATGGCGCATTCGGCCGCGCTCACCGCGTTGGTGGCGCCCACAGTCAACTCCTACAAGCGGCTGCGGGTGTACCCTACCCTGTCAGGCACCAGCTGGGCGCCGGCCTACCTGGCGCAAGGTCCGAACAACCGCACCGCGGCGCTGCGCACGCTGCACGGGCGCTTCGAGTGGCGTGTGCCCGATGCCAGCGCCAACCCCTACCTGAGCACGGCTGCGCTGATTGCCGCGGGTCTGGACGGCGTCGACCGCAAGCTCGAGCCGCCGCCTGAATGCGGCGACGACCTGTTCGAGCTGTCGCTGGCGCAGATCCGCGAGCGCGGCATCGCGCTGCTGCCGCAGTCGCTGGGCGAGGCGCTGGACGCGCTCGCCGCCGACGAGCTGATCTGCACCACGCTCGGCGAAACGCTTACGCGGGAGTTCCTGAGCCTGAAACGCGCCGAGATCGCCGAGTACCAGCACCATGTCAGCGACTGGGAGCTGCGGCGCTATGCCCAGGCGTTCTGACCGCCGCAACCCACGCCCCGAGGAGATACCGCCATGAGCTCCGCCCACCGCGCCGCCGACACCCCCTATGCCGTGGCCGTCGAAGCCGGCACGGATTACTGGTGGTGCGCCTGCGGCCAGAGCAAGAACCAGCCCTTCTGCGACGGCTCACACAAAGGCGGCGCCTTCACGCCGCTGAAGTACAGCGCCACCGAGAGCACGACGGTGTACTTCTGCGGCTGCAAGGCCAGCGGCCACCAGCCGCTGTGCGACGGCACGCACAAGAAGCCGGTTTGAGCCCCGCCCGCACGGGCGGCACGGTGCCCCTGCTGGCCTATGCCAGCCTGGCCACCAGCATGGCGGTGGTAGGCTCCTACGTGGGGCTTTCCAAACTGCTGGTCGCGGCCTTTCCCATCTTCCTGCTGGCCTGGCTGCGCTTCGGCATCGCCGCCGTGGCCATGGCGCACTGGGTGCGCCGGCGCGACGGCGATGCGCCGCTGTCGGCGCATGACCGCAGGCTGCTGTTCTGGGAGAGCTTCCTCGGCAACTTCCTGTTCTCGATCTGCATGCTCTTCGGCGTGATGCTGACCTCGGCGGTGGCCGCCGGCATGGTGATGGCAGCCATTCCCGCGGCGGTGGCGCTGCTGTCGCGCATCTTCCTCGGCGAACGCATCCGCGGCCGGGTGATGGCGGCCATCGGCTGTGCGGTGTTCGGCATCCTGCTGTTGGCGCTGGCCAAGGACAGCAGCGGCGCGCCGGCCACGCCGGCCACGAACTGGGGCTATCTACTGCTGCTGGGCGCGGTGCTGTGCGAGGCCAGCTACGTGGTCATCGGCAAGCGACTCACCGGCAAGGTGTCGCCGCGCCGCATCAGCGCGCTGATCAACCTGTGGGGGTTGGCGCTGGTCACGCCGCTGGGACTGTGGCAGGCCCTGCGCTTCGAATTCACCGCGGTGCCCGCGGGTACCTGGCTGCTGCTCGGCTTCTATTCGATCGCCGCCAGCATGGTCACCGTGTGGCTGTGGATGCAGGGCCTGCGCCACGTGCCTGCGCCGCAGGCGGGCGTGTTCACGGTGATGCTGCCGATCAGCGCGGCGCTGGTGGGCGTGCTCTTCCTGGGCGAGGCTTTCGGGGCCATGCACCTGGTGGCCTTTGCGCTATCGCTGGCCGGGTTGCTGCTGGCCACCTGGCCCGAGCGGATCAGCTTCGGCGCAAGCGCCCGTAGCTCTTGAACTTGTCCAGCACCTCGGCCATCTGCACGGTGCTCAGGCGCGTCGGCTCGGCCACCGCCAGCGCCTTCAGGTAGACCTCGCACAGCGACTCGATCTCGATGGCGATCTTCATCGCCTGGGCCAGCGTGGCGCCGGCGGCCACCAGGCCATGGTGGGCCAGCAGGCAGGCGTTGCGGTCGCTCAGCGCCTGCGCCACGGCCGCCGACAGCGCCTCGCTGCCGAAGGTGTGGTAAGGCGTGCAGGGAATCGTGTCGCTGCCGGCCACCGCCACCATGTAATGGATGGGCGGCAGTTCGCGCTCCAGGCAGGCCAGCGCGGTGGCGTTCACCGAATGGGTGTGTACCACGGCCTGCAGGTCGGCGCGGCGCAGCAGGATCGCCTGGTGGAAATGCCATTCCGAGGAGGGCAACCAGTCGCCCTGCACCGTGCCGTCGAAGCCGACCCAGACCATGTCCTGCGCACGCAGGTCGTCGGCGCCCATGCCGGTGGGCGTGATCAGCATGCCGTCCACGCCACCGCGCGCGCAGCGAAGGCTCAGGTTGCCGGTGCTGCCGCGGTTCAGCCCCAGCGCGTCAAGCTTGCGGATGGCCTGCACCGCCTGATCGCGCAGCATGTTCTCGTCGTCGCTCATGCCGCACCTTGCGCCAGCGTGCGCAGCGCGTCGGGCCGGGCCGCCACGACGCCACGTTCGGTGATCAGCGCGCTCACCAGCGCAGCCGGCGTCACGTCGAAGGCCGGGTTGGCCGCCGCGCAGCCGTCGGGCGCGAGTTGCACCTCGACCCATTCGCCGCTGGCCGCACGTCCGCCGATGTGCGTCAGCTCGCGCGCGCTGCGCTCCTCGATCGGGATCTGGCGCAACCCGTCGTGCAGCGACAGGTCCAGCGTCGACAATGGCATGGCCACGTAGAAGGGCACGCCGTTGTCGCGCGCGGCCAGGGCCTTCAGGTAGGTGCCGATCTTGTTGCACACGTCGCCGTGGGCGCTGACGCGGTCGCAGCCGACGATGACCACGTCGACCAGGCCCCGCTGCATCAGGTGGCCGCCGGCGTTGTCGGCCACCAGGGTGTGCGGCACGCCCTGCTGGCCCAGCTCCCAGGCGCTGAGGCTGGCGCCCTGGTTGCGCGGCCGCGTTTCATCCACCCACACGTGAACGTCCAGCCCCGCAGCCTGCGCCTGGTACACCGGCGCCAGCGCCGTGCCCCAGTCCACCGTGGCCAGCCAGCCGGCATTGCAATGCGTCAGCACGTTCAACCTGCCGGGGCGGCGCGGCACGAGTTCGCGCAGCAACTGCAGGCCATGGCGGCCGATGGCCTGGTTGGTGGCCACATCCTCGTCGGCAATGGCATCGGCCTGCCGCCAAGCCGCAGTCGCGCGCTCGGCCGCAGGCAGCGGCTGCAGCTGCGCCATCATGCGTTGCAGCGCCCAGGCCAGGTTCACCGCCGTCGGCCGCGCCGAGGCCAAGCGCTGGGCCGCGGCCTGCACCGCCGCGTCGGACGCATCGGCCATGGCCTGCAGCGCCAGCCCGTAGGCGGCGGTGGCACCGATCAATGGTGCGCCGCGCACCCACATGTCGCGGATGGCGGTGAACACCGCCTCCACGCTGTCCAGCCGCTCGATGGCAAGCGCATGCGGCAGACGGCGTTGGTCGATGACGAACAGCGCATCACGCGTGCTGCTGGGCCACAGCGTGCGTCGGCTCTGCCCGTCGACTTGCATCGCCTTGCCTGCTAAAGACCCAACGCGCGCAGGTCGAGGCGGCCGTCGCGCAAAGGCGGGCACCAGAAGTAGGCGCCGGTGATCGGCCGGGTGAAGCTGAACAACGCATCGGTGATGCCGTCCTCGGCGCCGATCATGCGCTGCAGCTGCACCTCGAAGGCGTCGAAGGACCTGCCGAAAGCCACGAACACCGGCCCCGATCGCTGCCCTTTGGACCAGGGCATCGAGCGGCGCAGCATGAAGGCCTCGGGCTCGAAGCTTTCCTGCGCGGTGCGCTTGACATGGGCGCTGGCTGGCGCGTCGTCCAGCTCGACGTTGTCGCTGCGGCGCCGGCCGATGGCATGGTCCTGTTCGCGCGGGCTCATCGCCTCGAACTGGCCGAAGTCGTGCAGCCATTGCTGCACGGCCACCAAGCTGCCGCCGTCCAGCCCGGCTCCCTGCCCGGCCACGAAGGCGGCGTGCACGGCATCGTCGCCGGTCGGGTTCTCGGTGCCGTCCTCGTAGCCGCTCAGATCCAGGCCGGCGCCATGGCGGAAAGCCTCGATCACCTGCTCCAGCAACAGCGCACCGCCCACCGCGGCCTGCAGCTTGCGTGTCAGGTGCACCAGGTCACCCCGGTCGTCACCGCGCAGCCAGCACCACAGCGCAGCTGGCGTGGCCGGCAGCTCCATGCCCGGTCCCACGGCGCCGGCAAAGCTGTGCAGCCCCGGGATGCCCCGGTCCAGCACACGCAGCAGCGATTTACCCAGGCCCACCACCACACGCTGGCCATCGGCCAGCTCGCCCAGTGCGCGCAGCGCCGCGCGAGGGTCGCCCTGCGGCCCGGCACTGAAGCTGAGATAGCGGCCCAACGCGGGCAGCGGGGCGAGGATGCCGGTCTGGATGTCGCTCATCAATCCGCCAGTCAAGCGCAAGCCGCGGCGCTTCAGGCGTCGAGCGGCACGGGGTCACGGAGGTCGCGGCAGCGCGCCGCATCGGCCAGCCGGGCCACCTGGGCCGGTGACTGGTCCTTCAGGCGGTGATTCGACCACACCTGGCGCCACCGGCGCGCGCCGGGCGTGCCGTTCCACAGGCCCAGCATGTGCCGCGCCGCGTGCGTCCAGGGCTGCCCTTGCGCGTGCAGGCCTTCCATGTAGCGCAGCATCGCGGCTTCGATCTGCCCGCGCTGCGGCACGGCCGTCGCATCGCCCAAGAAACCGGCATCCCATTGCGACATCGACCAGGGGTGGTGGTAGGCCTCGCGGCCGACCATCACGCCGTCGACCTGCTGCAGCTGCTCGCGGATGGCCGCGTCGCCGGCGATGCCGCCATTGATGACGATGCTCAGTGCCGGGAAGTCGCGCTTCAGGCGATGCACGATGCCATAGCGCAGCGGCGGAATCTCGCGGTTGTCCTTGGGGCTCAGGCCGTCGAGCCAGGCATTGCGCGCGTGCACGATGAAGACCTCGCAGCCGCCTTCGGCCACCGTGCCGACGAAGTCGCGCACGAAGTCGTAGCGCTCGATGCGGTCGATGCCGATGCGGTGCTTCACCGTCACCGGCAGCGTGCAGGCGTCGCGCATCGCCTTCACGCC
>JAGTRL010000453.1 GCA_018261815.1 Pseudomonadota bacterium | reverse complement strand
GCCACCGACGAACCCGTGGTTCACACCGGCTACCGGCGCTACCGGCCGGAGATGCTGAAGCTGGGCATGAACCTGTACGAGCTGAGCCCGCAGAAGGTCAGCCGCAGCCTGCGACTCGGGCGCTTTTCCACCTCGATCGGCCGGCTGCATGCCAAGAGCGCGGTGGTCGACAAGGAGCGGGTGTTCATCGGCTCGATGAACTTCGACCCGCGCTCCGACCAGCACAACACCGAGATGGGCCTGTTCATCCACAGCCCGGTGCTGGCGCAGCAGGTGCTGAAGCTGGTCGACGTGATCCGCCAGCAAGGCGCCTACAAGGTGGTGCTGGCCGAGAATGGCAAGGACCTGGTCTGGACCACCACCGGGCCGGGCGGGCAGGAAATCGTCGTCGAGGAGCCCGAGACCGACGCCTGGTCGCGCATCATGCTCGAGGTGCTGTCGGTGATTGCCCCCGAAGGCCTGCTGTAGCCTGCGCGGCGGCTACTGCATCTTGATCGCTTCGACCTGGATGATCAGCTTCACCTTGTCCTCGAAGCCGAACTGCAGCCCCCACATCACGCCCCACTGGCTGCGCAGGATCTCTGTCTCGAAGTCGCCGCCACAGACTTCGCGCCTGAACAGCGGGTTGATGTAGCAGTTGAACTTCTGCGCCTTCAGCACCACCGGATGGGTCTGGCCCTTGAGCGTCAGCTGGCCGTGCACCTGGCTGACCTTGTCGCCGTCGAATTCGAACCTGTCCGACACGAACGTCGCGGTGGGGAAGTCGGCGACGTTGAAGAAGTCCTTGCCCTGGATCTGCCGGTTCAGCATGTCCACGCCGGTGTTGACCGAGCTGATGTCGATGACGATCTCGACCTTGCCCTGCCGGTTGGCGCGGTCGAAGAACAGCGTGCCGTCCTTGGTGCTGAAGCGGCCGCGGTTGGTGGTCGTGCCGAAGTGGCCGTTCTCGTAGTTAACGAAGGTGTGCGTCGGGTCGATCGCGTAGTTCGGGGCCTGCGCCTGGGCCGCACAGACCCAACCCGCGGCCAGGCATGCCGCGACGCTGCTGCGCGCCTTCACAGCGGAGCCAGGCCGGTCAGGGCCAGCTTGAACTTCACCGTCACATCGTTGGCCACCACCGTGGTGTCGGTCCACTCGGCCTCGCCGATCTTGAAATCGAGCCGCTTGATGAGGAAGCTGCCGGTGGCGGTGGAGTTGCCGCCCGACTGGGTGATCTGCACCGGCACCACCACGTCGCGGGCATTGCCCTTGATGTCCAGCTTGCCGGTGACTTCGAACTTCCCGTTGCCCAGGCCCTTGATCGCGGTCGACTTGAAGGTGGCCTGCGGGAACTTGGCGACGTTGAACCAGATGTCCTTGGGCATCTCGGCATCGCTCTCGGGCACACCCAGGCTGGCGCTGCCGGTGTCGATGCTGAAGGCCACGCTGCCGGCTTCGGGCTTCTTCGGGTCGAAGTTGATCTGCGCGTCGAACTTCTTGAAACGCCCGTCCACCGGCACACCCATCTGCTTGGTGACGAAGGTGACCTCGCTCTGCGCCGGCACCAGCTTGGCGGGTGACTGCGCCATGACCGGTGCGGCATGGAAGGCGGCCGCGTACAGCGCCAAGGCAAGGAAGGATTTGATGCTCATCACACTATGCTAGCGAAATTTCGGCAGCCCGGCATGCGGCACGGGATCGCGCCGGGCACCGGGCTGGCTCGGGAAATGCAACACAATCGCTCGCCGCGTCGTGCCTCAGCGCCGCGCGGTGGCCATCCGAACCGCCAGCAAGGACAACGCTCCCATGCATTTCGACCTCGTCACCGTCATCGGCCTGATCGGCGGCGCCTTCTACCTGGCCAGCCATTACATGCGCGCCATGGTGCCGCTGCGCGTCCTGTCGCTGGTCAGCAATGTCCTGCTGATCATCTTCTCGGTCTTCCACCTGGAGTTCGACTGGGCCAAGCTGATCGTTTCGCCCGAATTCCTTCTCAACTCGATCCTGCTGCCGATGAACGCCAAGCGGCTGGTGGAAATCCTGCGGCTGACCAAGGAGATCGAGAAGGTGACCGAGAAGTCGCCGGTATCTGAGTGGCTGCTGCCCCACATGCACATGCACAAGCACAAGGCCGGGCACGTGCTGTTTCGCGAAGGCGACAAGGCCGACGAGATCTACTACGTGGCCAGCGGCCGGCTGCGCCTGGAAGGCGTGGGCACGACCATCGGCCCGGACAACCTGGTCGGCGAGATCGCGCTGTTCTCGCCTGACAAGAAGCGCACGCTGACCATCGTCTGCGAGACCGACTGCGAGCTCTACATGATGACCGACGAGCAGATCTACCAGCTCTACTACCAAAATCCGAAGCTGGGCTTCTACTTCATGCGGCTGGTGGTGAGCCGGCTGCTCGCCGACGTGCAGCGGCACAAGGCGGCGGCGCAGGCGGCCTGAGACCGCGGGCGGCTCAAGGGTGGCGCGGCGGCAGCGCCCGTGGATACATCGACGCGAGCCAGCTTCGTTCGTCGGGGCTGAGCGGGAAGATGCGTGGCTCCGCCGCCA
>JAGTRL010000452.1 GCA_018261815.1 Pseudomonadota bacterium | reverse complement strand
GGCACAAGGTGCAGCAGGTGCAGGCCACGGCGGCGCCCCAGGCCGCCGCCGTGCTGGAGCTGGCCGCCAGCGACCTGCTGACTGTGCGCCGCGCCGACCTGACGCGCACGCTGGAAGTCTCGGGCAGCCTGGTGGCGGTGAACAGCGCCTTCGTCAAGGCCCGGGTCGCCGCAGAAGTCAAGGCGGTGTCGGTGCGCGAGGGTGACAGCGTGCGCGTGGGCCAGGTGCTGGCCCAGCTGGACACCACCGAGTTCGACTGGCGGCTGCGCCAGGCCGAGCAGCAGGCCCAGGCCGCGCGCGCGCAGCTGGACATCGCACAGCGCGCGTTGCAGAACAACCGCTCACTGGTGTCGCAGGGCTTCATCTCGGCCACCGCGCTGGAGAACGCCGTGTCCACGGAAGCCGGCGCACAAGCCACGCTGCAGGCGGCGATGGCCGGCGTCGAGCTGGCGCGCAAGGCCCGTGCCGACGCGACCGTCAGTGCGCCTATCGCCGGGCAGATCGCGCAGCGCCTGGTGCAGCCGGGCGAGCGCGTGCCGGTGGATGCCAGGCTGCTGGAGATCGTCGACTTGTCGCGGTTGGAGCTGCAGGCCAGCGTGCCGCCCGAAAGTGCCGGCCTGCTGCGCGTCGGGGCGACGGCCCGGCTCAGGGTCGACGGCATCGACGGGCATGTCGGCGCGCGCGTCATGCGCATCAACCCCAGCGCACAGGCCGGCTCGCGCAGCGTGCTTGCCTACCTCGAGCTGGACGCCAACCCGGCGTTACGCCAGGGACTGTTCGCCCGCGGCAGCATCGAGCTGGAACGCCGCCAGGCACTGCTGGTGCCGCTGAGCGCGGTACGCACCGACCAGGCCCAGCCCTATGCGCTGAAGCTGGATGGCAAGCAGGTGGCGCAGCGCCCGTTGAGCCTGGGGCAACGCGGCCAAGCCGGCAGCGACGAAGCGGTCGAGGTACTGCAGGGCCTGGCCGAGGGCGACCAAGTGCTGGTCGGCAGCCTGGGTGCCGTGCGCGACGGTGCCGCGGTGCGCATCACCGAGCTGCGGCCGGTGGCCGCACCGGCCGACGCGCCGCGTGCCGCCGCCTCGGCCGCCAGCGCCGCGCGCTGACACGGCCCGACAGCCATGTGGTTCACCCGCGTCGCGATCGGCAACCCGGTGATGGCGGTGATGGTCATGCTGGCCTTCGTGGTGCTGGGACTGTTCTCCTACCAGCGGCTGAAGGTGGACCAGTTCCCCGACATCGACTTCCCGACGGTGGTGGTGCAGATCGACTACCCCGGCGCAGCGCCCGAGATCGTCGAGCAGGAGGTCACGCGCAAGGTCGAGGAAGCCGTCAACACCATTGCCGGCGTCAACCAGTTGTTCTCGCGCTCCTACGAGGGCAGCTCGGTGGTGATCGTGCAGTTCAACCTGGACATGGACGGGCGCAAGGCCGCCGACGACGTGCGCGAGAAGGTGGCGGCGATCCGCCCTCTGCTGCGCGAGGAGGTCAAGGAGGCGCGGGTTTCGCGCTTCGACCCGGCCAGCCGGCCGATCTACACGCTGTCGCTGACCTCGCCCGACGGGTCGCGCAGCCAGCAGGAGCTGACCACCTTCGCCGACCAGGTGGTGCGCAAGCGGCTGGAGAACGTGCGCGGTGTCGGCTCGGTGACGCTGGTCGGCGCGCGCAAGCGCGAGATCAACATCTACCTGCGCCCGGCGGCGATGGACGCGATGGGCATCGGCGTGGAGCAGGTGTTGGCCGCCGTGCGCGCCGAGAACCAGGAGCTGCCCGCCGGCACCTTGCGCACGACCGACACCGAGAAGGTGCTGAAGATCGACGCGCGCATCAAGCGGCCGGAGGACTTCGCGCAGATCATCGTCGCCCGCAAGAACGGCGCGCCGGTGCGCCTGGGACAGCTGGCCGACGTGGTCGACGGGCCCGAGGAGCTGGAGAACCTGGCGTTGTTCAACGGCGAGCGCACGCTGGTGCTGGACGTGCGCAAGTCGCAAGGCGAGAACACCATCGACGTGGTCGACGGCCTGAACGCGGTGGTCGCGCAACTGCGGCCGCAACTGCCCAAGGGAACGGCGCTGGACGTGGTGCGCGACAACTCGCGGCCGATCCGCGTGTCGGTGAAGAACGTGCAGCGCACGCTGCTCGAAGGCGCGCTGCTGACCATCGGCATCGTCTTCCTGTTCCTGAACTCCTGGCGTTCGACGGTCATCACCGGGCTGGCGCTGCCGATCGCGCTGATCGGCACCTTCCTGTTCATGCACATGTTCGGCTTCTCGATCAACATGGTCACACTGATGGCACTGAGCCTGTGCGTCGGCTTGCTGATCGACGATGCCATCGTGGTGCGCGAGAACATCGTGCGCCACGTGCAGATGGGCAAGAACGCGCACGATGCGGCCCTCGAAGGCACGCAGGAGATCGGCCTGGCGGTGCTGGCCACCACGCTGTCGATCGTGGCGGTATTCCTGCCGATCGGCTTCATGGGCGGCATCGTCGGCAAGTTCTTCCACGAGTTCGGCATCACCATCGTCGCGGCGGTGCTGATCAGCATGTTCGTCAGC
>JAGTRL010000089.1 GCA_018261815.1 Pseudomonadota bacterium | reverse complement strand
GCCATCGACACCCGTGCGCTGCAGATCAAGCGCGACAATGACAAGGCCTTGCTGGTCTTTGGGCCCGCCTGGGCCGAGAACAACCCGCGCACCTTGCACCTGCTGCGCGAGGAAGCCGAAGCCTGGTCGCGCCAGGGCAGCCTGAAGCTCGTCCTGCCGCGCTGACGGCTACAGGTTGTCGGGCGAGCGCGCCGACACCAGCACCACCTCGGCCACGCCGCCGCGCTCGCGGTGGCGCAGCCACCAGACCGCGCCCTTGCGCACCGACCAGGCCGGTGTGGCATGGGCGGCCGGCGTATCGGCAGCTTCGGCCAGACCCTGCTGGCCGGCCATCAGCGAGGCCGCAGTCAGGCCCAGCGTCGGCTGGTGACCGACGATCAGCACCGGCTCACGCCGGTCCGGCCAACGCGCCAGCGTCAGCAGGTTGCCTACCGTGCCGCCCGGACCCAGCGCTTCGCGCGTCTGGAACTTGCGGCCCAGCGCCTGCGCCGTCTGCTGGCAGCGCAGCGCCGGGCTGACCAGCACGCGCGTGCTCTCCGGCAGGAAGCGGTTCAGCCAATCGGCCATGCGCGCGGCCTGCTTCTCGCCCTTGGACGTGAGCTTGCGCTGCAGGTCCTCGGCAGGGTCAGGAACCGGTTCGCCGGCATCGGCATGGCGCCACAGGATCAGGTCCATGCGCTCAGTCCCTTTTGGTTTCATAGCGGCGCATCAGCGCCTTCTGCGCGCTGATGCCCTTTTCGCCGACACGGCAGTATTGGCCGTCGGCCGACAGTGTCCAGGCATCCAGCGTGTCGTGCAGATAAGGCACCAGGCATTCGTCGATGACCCGCTGGCGCATCGCGGCGTCGCGCACCGGCCAGGCCACCTCGATGCGGCCGAGCATGTTGCGCGTCATCCAGTCGGCACTGCTCAGGTACAGCGCCTCGTCGTCGCTGCCCTCGCCCCAGCGGAAGTACAGCACGCGCGAATGTTCGAGGAAGCGGCCGACCACCGAGCGCACCCGGATGCGGTCCGTCAGGCCGGGCACGCCGGGTGGCAACATGCAGGCACCGCGCACGATCAGGTCGATCTCTGCGCCGGCCTGGCCGGCGGCGACCAGCGCGTGAATCAGCGCCGGGTCGGTCAGCGCATTGACCTTGGCCACGATGCGCGCCGGCGCGCCCTGCCGCGCGGCCTGCGACACTTGGTGGATGTGCGCCAGCAGCCGCCGGTGCAGCACGAAGGGCGCGGTCACCAGGTGGCGCGGCGCCTTCAGCTTGACCTGGCTGGCCAGCTGCAGGAACACCGCGTCGGCATCAAGCGTCAGCCCGGGGTCGGCGGTGAGGTAGCCGACGTCGGTATACAGCCGGGCGGTGCGCGGGTTGTAGTTGCCGGTGGACAGGTGCACGTAGCGCTGCAGCTTCTTGCCTTCGCGCCGCGTCACCAGCAGCAGCTTGGCATGGGTCTTCAGGCCGACGATGCCGTAGACCACCTGCGCACCCACGGCCTCCAGCCGCTCGGCCCAGTTGATGTTGGCCTCCTCGTCGAAACGGGCCTTGAGCTCGACCACGCACATCACTTCCTTGCCGCGGCGTACCGCCTCGATCAGCAGCTCCATCAGCACCGACTTGGCGCCGGTGCGATAGATGGTCTGCTTGATGGCCAGCACCTCGGGGTCCTCGACCGCCTCGCGCAGGAACTGCACCACCGGGTCGAAGCTCTCGAAGGGGTGGTGCAGCAGCAAGTCGGCCTGGCGCAGCCTTTCGAAGATCGATTTGCCCGGCGGCAGCCGTTTCTTCGGCCAAGCCGGTTCGAAAGGCGGAAAGCGCAACTCGTCGGCCACCGCCTGGTCGATCAGCTGCGTCAGCCGGCCCAGGTTGACCGGGCCGTTGACGCGGTACAGCGCGTCCTCCGGCAGGCCGAACTGCGTCAGCAGGAACTGCGACAACTCCTGCGGGCAGGTGGCCACCACCTCGAGCCGGATCGCCTGGCCATAGTGGCGCGTGCTCAGGCCGGTGCGCAGCGCCTGGCGCAGGTTGGTGACCTCGTCCTCGTCGACGTCCAGGTCGGAATCGCGTGTGACGCGGAACTGGGAGAAGGACTCGGCCCGGCGCCCGGGGAACATCTCGCCCAGGTGGGCGCGGATGACGCTGGTCAGCAGCACATAGGCCTGCTTGCCCTCGCTCAAGGCCTCGGGCAGCCGGATCACGCGCGGCAGGACACGCGGCACCTTGATGATGGCGATCAGGTTCTCGCGGCCGAAGGCATCGCGCCCTTCGAGGCGGCAGATGAAGTTCAGCGACTTGTTCGCCACCTGCGGGAACGGGTGCGAGGGGTCGAGCCCCACCGGCATCAGCAGCGGCCGCACCTGCTGCTCGAAGAAGCGCGCCACCCATTCGCGTTGCGCCGGGTTGCGCTCGGCATGGCTCAGCACCGTCAGCCCGAGGGCCTGCAGCGCCGGCACCACCTCCTCGTTGAAGACACGGTACTGCTCGTCGATCAGCGCGTGCGCCTCGGCCGACACCGCGCGCACGTCGGTCGAGGTCACGGTCGTGCGCGGCGAGCGCGATGCCTCCAGGTAGTCGGCGAAGCGCACCTCGAAAAATTCGTCGAGGTTGGACGAGACGATGGTGATGTAGCGCAGCCGCTCCAGCAGCGGCACGTCGCTGCGCCGGGCCTGGGCCAGCACGCGGCGGTTGAACTGGAGGATCGCGCTTTCGCGGTTCAGCAGCTTGAGCACCGCACCCGCGGACGGCGCGCCCGCCGCTGCCACCACGCCGCCACTTCGATCTTCGCTCATGTGCGCATTTTAGGTGGCACGCCCGGGGCAGCCTTTATCGTCCGCGGCGCTGCGCTGCGGAACCGCGCGAATCATCCTGCAGGTCGATGACAGCGGCGTGACAGACCCGAAAACGCCGAAGGCGCCGGCCCACCCTGGCGGGTGGCGGCGCCTTCGGCTGGCAGGCGGCCTGAAGAGCCGCCCGCGTGATCAGGCCGCGGCAGCGGCCTTGCTCACGGCAGCGCGGGTCTTGCGCGCGGCCACGGTGGTCTTGCGCACGACCGCCTTCTTGGTGACGGCGGCCTTCTTGACGGTCTTGGCCACCGCCTTCTTCACCGTCTTGGCCTTCTTCGCCGCGGCCTTGACGACCGCCGGCTTGCCGGCGACCTTCTTGGCCAACTGGCTGGAGCCTTCTTCAATGCGCACCACGACTTCGCTCATCACGGTGGCCGCGGGCAGCGCCACGCGGTTGATCATGTCGAGCGCGCCGATCTTGATGGCCTGGTCGAAACGCTCGGCGTTGGCGGCGATGCGGTCCACACCCTTGTTGGCCAGTTCCACGGCGGTGCTGACGGCGCTTTCGGCGCGCTCGCTGCCGAACTGCAGACCCTTGGCGTAGTAGCCGCTGATGCGCTTTTCGGTGTCGATCAGGTTGCTGCGCAACTCGTCGCTCAGGCGCGCGGCGCCGGTGTTGACGGCGGCTTCAAAGCGCTGGTCGACGAAGCCGATGACGCGCTCGCCACCGACCCGATAGGCGTTGATCATGTTGATCGCGGTGTTGCCATAGGACTCGATGACGGCGGTGGCGACGCTGGACAGATTCTTGTTGCGCATGATGTGCTCCTGGGGTTGAAGTGGATGTCCCGCGCCACGTTGTGATTCGGGAATGCCGTGACTGTGCCGGCAAGCCGTAGGGGGCGCACCCCAATTCGCGGGGTTTTCCCTAGAGCGAGCGCTCTAGGCTTGCGCCTGCGGCGCGGCGATCCGATGCAACAACTCAGCCAGCGTGTCGGGCATGGTGATGTGCGGGTTGTGGCTGGCATCGAGTTCGAAGTAGCGCCATGACGCGCTGGCCTTCGCCCGCTCGGCGAAGGGACGGAACACGTCGCCGGGGCCGCTGCGTGTGCAGTAGATGTAGCTGCGCGGCAGCGCCTCGACCGCGCCGCTCAAGCGAACGGGCGTCGCGAATGCCTGCAACGGCTGCATGCGCCGCCGCGGCAGGGCCCAGGCCACGTCTTCCGCGGGCGTGTCCGGCGGCATCGGGTTGGCCGGCAGCAGCCAGCCTTCGCCCTCGGTGCGCGCCTGCTCCAGGTTGCGTTCGCGCGCCTTGGCCGGGATCAAGTCGAAGGCGCTCTGCCCATCTTGCGGCACGAAGGCATCCAGATAGACCAGTTGCTGCAGCCGCGCCGCGGCGCGGTCGGCCACGCCGGTGGCCACCATGCCGCCGTAGCTGTGGCCGACCAGCACCACGTCGTGCAGGTCTTCGTACTCCAGCACCGCCAGCATGTCGTCGATGTGCGTGTCCAGGCTCACTTCCGGGTGGGCCAGGTGGGCCCGCTCGCCCAGGCCGGTGCAGGTGGGCGTGAAGACCTCGTGGCCCAGCGCGCGCAGCCGCGGGCGCATCTTCTTCCAGGCCCAGCCGGCCGACCAGGCGCCGTGGATGATCATGAAGGTCGCCATCGATTGCTCCTCAGTGTTCCATTGCGCCGAAGCGCGAACCATGACGCAGGTGGCCCGGTCCATCCAGCAGACGCCGTGGAACCGGCTCCGCCGGTCCACTGGCGTCGCCCCCTGGAGGGGGAGCGCCGAAGGCGCTGCGGGGGTGGGCCATCAATGAGCTTGATCCCAGTTGGGGCCGACGCCAACCTCGGCCAGCAGCGGCACCGACAGTTCGGCCACGCCGGCCATCAGCCGCGGCACCGCCTCGCGTGCCCAGTCCAGCTCGGCCTGCGGCACTTCGAACACCAGTTCGTCGTGCACCTGCATCACCATGCGCGTGGCCTTGTGCTCGCGGTCCAGCGCGTCCTGCACCGCGATCATCGCCAGCTTGATCAGGTCGGCCGCCGTGCCCTGCATCGGCGCGTTGATGGCCTGGCGCTCGGCGCCGGAGCGGCGCGGGCCGTTGCCGCCGCGGATCTCCGGCAGGTGGATGCGCCGGCCGAACAGCGTCTCCACATAGCCCAGTTCGGCGGCGCGCGCCTTGGTCTCGTCCATCCAGCGGCGCACGCCGGCAAAGCGCGCGAAGTAGCGCTCGATGTAGTCGCGCGCCGCCTTCTGCTCGATGCCCAGCGCACTGGCCAGGCCGAAGGCGCCCATGCCGTAGATCAGGCCGAAGTTGATGGTCTTGGCATAGCGCCGTTGCTCGGGCCCGACCTCGGCCAGCGGCAGCGCGAAGACCTCGGCGGCAGTGGCGCGGTGGATGTCCTCGCCGGCGGCAAACGCGCGTTTCATGCCTTCGTCGCCGCTGATGTGCGCCATCAGCCGCAGCTCGATCTGCGAGTAGTCGGCCGACATGATCACGTGCCCCGGCGGCGCGACGAAGGCCTCGCGCACGCGCCGGCCCTCGGGCGTGCGGATCGGTATGTTCTGCAGGTTGGGGTCGTTGCTGGCCAGCCGGCCGGTGATGGCCACCGCCTGCGCGTAGTTGGTGTGCACCCGGCCGGTGGCGGGGTTGACCATCAGCGGCAGCTTGTCGGTGTAGGTGCCCTTCAGCTTGGACAGGCTGCGGTGCTCGAGCATGCGCTGCGGCAGCGGATGGTCCTCGGCCAGCTTTTCCAGCACCTCCTCGTCGGTGCTGGGCGCGCCACTGGCGGTCTTCTTGACCACCGGCAACCCGAGCTTGCCGAACAGGATCTCGCCGATCTGCTTGGGGCTGCCCAGGTTGAAGGGCTGGCCGGCCAGCGCATAGGCCTGCTGCTCCAGCGCCACCAGGCGTTCGCCCAGGTCCTTGCTCTGCTGCGCCAGCTGCTGCGCGTCGATCAGCACACCCGTGCGCTCGATGCGCTGCAGCACCCGGCTGGTGGGCATCTCGATGTGCTCGTAGACGAAGAGCAGCTTGGCATCGGCCTCGATCTGCGGCCACAGCGTGCCGTGCACCTGCAGCGCCATCTCGCTGTCCTCGCCGGAGTACTGGGCCGCCTTGTCCACGTCCACCTGCGCGAAGGGAATCTGGTGCGCGCCCTTGCCGCACAGCTCCTCGTAGCTCAGGCCCTTGCGGCCGAGGTGGCGCTCGGCCAGGCTTTCCAGACCGTGCGGCTTGTGCGCCTCGAGCACGTAGCTTTCGAGCATGGTGTCGTGGCGGTAGCCCTGCACGGCGATGCCGTGGTTGGCAAAGACATGCAGGTCGTACTTGATGTTCTGGCCCAGCTTGGCGTGGCCGGCGTCCTGCAGCCAGGGCGTCAGGCGTGCCAGCACCTCGTCGCGCGGCAGCTGCTCGGGCGCCCCGGGGTAGTCGTGACGCAGCGGTACGTAGGCGGCGACGCCGGGTTGCGTGGCGAAGGAGATGCCGACGATCTGCGCGCGCATGCCGTCCAGCGAATCGGTCTCGGTGTCCAATGCCACCAGCTCGGCCGTGGCGATGTGCTGCAGCCAATGCTCGAAACGCGCCCAGTCGAACACCGTCTCGTACTCGCGCGGCAGCGCCACGCGCGGGGCCGCGCCGGCCGGTTCGGCCGCGGGGCCGTTGCCTTCCGCGCCCTCTTCAAGCTCCTTGCGCCAGGTGCGGAATCCGTAGCGCACGAAGAAGTCCAGCAGGCCTTGGCGGTCCACTGCGCGCAGCGCCAGCGCATCCAGCCCCGGCCAGCCCGGCACCTGGGCCGACAGATCGCAATCGGTGCGCACGGTCACCAGCCGCCGGCCGGTGGGCAGCCAGTCCAGCGCCTTGCGCAGGTTGTCGCCGATGGCGCCCTTGATGTCGGGCGCCGCGGCGACCACGCCGTCGAGCGAGCCGTATTCGGCCAGCCACTTGACAGCCGTCTTCGGGCCGACCTTGTCCACGCCGGGCACGTTGTCCACCGTGTCGCCGACCAGCGTCAGGTAGTCGACGATGCGCTCGGGCGACACGCCGAACTTGGCCTTCACGGCCTCGACGTCCAGCACCTCCGGCGGCTTGGCCATGGTGTTGATCAACGTGACCTCGGACGTGACCAGCTGCGCCAGGTCCTTGTCGCCGGTGGAGATCAGCACCTTGTGGCCACTGGCCGCGGCCATGGCCGCCAGCGTGCCGATGGCGTCGTCGGCCTCGATGCCCGGCACCTCCAGCACCGGCCAGCCGAGCAGGCGCACCGCCTCGTGGATGGGTTCGATCTGCTGCGCCAGCGCCTCGGGCATCGGCGCGCGCTGGGCCTTGTACTCGGCATACCACTCGTCGCGGAAGGTCGGCCCCTTGGCGTCGAAGACACACACCGCATGCTCGGCCGGGTAGCGCTCGCGCAGCCACTTCATCATCGCCAGCACGCCGTGGATCGCCCCAGTGGGGAAGCCGTCCGGCGCGCGCAGGTCGGGCAGGGCGTGGTAGGCGCGGTACAGGTAGCTGGAGCCGTCCACCAGCAGCATGATCTTGTCGTTCATTGGCTGATTGTCGGGCAGCGGCATGCCGCAGCGGCTAAGCTCGGCCGCCACCCCAAACACGCCTCACCCACATGACGACCCAGCACCTCAAGCCCTTCACTACCACGCTGATCGGCGGCGTGGTGTTTCTGCTGCCGCTGATCGTGGTGCTGTACGTGCTGGGCCAGGGCCTGGCACTGGCGGCCCATGCCGTGCAACCGCTGGTCGAGTTGCTGCCCGACAAGAGCGTCGGCGGCATCACCTTCGCCAGCGTGGCGGCGCTGGCGCTGCTGTTGCTGCTGTGCTTCGCCGCCGGGCTGCTGGCACGGGCGGCGGCGGGTCGGGCCTTCTCGGCGCGCTTCGAGGACAAGCTGCAGACGCTGTACCCGCGCTATTCCGTCATCAAGGCCATGTCGCAGGGCCTGCATGGCGCGCTCGGACAGAAGGTGCTCAAGCCGGTGCTGGCCAGCTTCGACGACCACCAGCTCATCGGCTTCGACATGGAGCGACTGGACGACGGCCGCGTGGTGCTGTACGTGCCCGGCGCGCCGGATGCCTGGTCGGGCAGCGTGCTGCTGGTGGCGGCCGAGCGGGTGCAGGCGCTGGACATCGACGCGGCCGATCTGGCCAAGGCGCTGCAGGGGCTGGGCCTGGGCACCGCCGCGCTGACGCGCGCTGCCGCGGCCAGGGCGCAGCCTAGAATCGCGACATGAGTTCCCGCTTGGCTGCCGCCGCTTTCTGCCTGTGTGCCCCCTGCTGGGCACAAAGCCCTGCGCCGCCGACGCCGGCACGCACGGCCGGCACGTCGCAGGAGGTGCCGCAGCGCGGCGGCGAACCCGCCGTCGTGCGCACGGTGAGCGAGGACGAGTCGGTGCGCATCGAGGAACTGCGTGTGCGTGGCCAGACGCGGCGCATCGTGGTGCGCTCCAAGCTGCCTGGCGCGCCGGCCTACGAAATCGGCACCTCCACAGACGGTCGCGATCTGTCGCAGGACCGCCGTTCCGAGGGACGCTCGCTCTGGCAATTGTTTTCCTTCTAGACCCGCGCCGCCGCGCATGGCTGTCTACACCGAAGTAAGCTTCGAGCAGGCCGACGCCTTCGTGCGCCGACTGGGCCACGGACACGCGCGTGCGTTGCAGGCGATCGGCGCCGGCATCGAGAACACCAACTACTTCGTCAGCACCGACCGCGGCGAATGGGTGCTGACCCTGTTCGAGCGGCTGAGCAGCGATCAACTGCCCTTCTACCTGCGCTACATGCAGCACCTGGCGCAACACGGCATTCCGGTGCCCGAGCCGCAGGCCGATGCCGGCGGGCAGATCCTTCACCAGCTGTGCGGGCGACCGGCGGCGCTGGTCAACCGCCTGCCCGGTCGGCATGTGCTGGCCCCCGGCCTGCCGCACCTGCAGCAGATGGGCGGGATGCTGGCCCGGCTGCACCTGGCCGGGGCCGACTTCCCATTGCAGCAGCCCCACCCGCGCGGCCTGGCGTGGTGGATCGCCACGATGCCCCAGGTGCTGCCCTTCCTGGACGGGCCGCGCTCGCGGCTGCTGCGCGAGGAGCTCGAGTTCCAGCGCAGCGTGGCGGCGTCGGGCGCGGCGGCGGCGCTGCCGCGCGGCGTGATCCATGCCGACCTTTTCCGCGACAACGTGGTCTTCGATGAAGTCGACGGCGAGGACCGGCTCAGCGGGCTGTTCGACTTCTTCTTTGCCGGCATCGACAGTTTTCTCTTCGACCTGGCGGTGTGCCTCAACGACTGGTGCATCGACCAGACCAGCGGCCGCCTGCTGGAAGAGCGCGCCACGGCCTTTTGCGACGCCTACCAGGGCGTGAGGCCGCTGGTCAGCGGCGAGCTGCGACTGATGCCGGCGCTGCTGCGCGCCGCCGCCTTCCGCTTCTGGCTGTCACGCCTGTGGGACCTGCACCTGCCGCGCGACGCGGCGCTGCTGCAGGCCAAGGATCCGGGCCACTTCGAGCGCGTGCTGCGGGAGTGCATCGAGCGCCCCTGGCACCCGCTTCACTGAACACGAGCACATGGCACTTTCCATCAGACAAGCCGCGCCCATGGAGGGCGTGCAATGGATGCGCGACGCGTTCCGGCTGTTCCTGCGCCGACCGCTGCCCTTTTCGGCGATGTTCGTGTCCTTCCTGCTGGTGGCATTGCTGGCGACGCTGGTGCCGGTGGCCGGCGGCGTGGTGATGCTGATGTCGCTGCCGCTGCTGAGCCTGGGCTTCATGATCGGCAGCCGCGCCGCGCAGAACGACCTGCCGGTGAACCCAGGCCAGTTCATCGAGCCGCTGCGTGGCGAGCGCTCGCGCCGCAACACGCTGCTGTCACTGTGCGCCGCCTATGCGCTGTGCACGGTGCTGATCATGACGCTCAGCGAATGGATCGACGATGGCGCCTTCGACCGGCTGCAGGCGCTGATGGCCAAGGGCGACGAAGCCCGCGCCGAGATGGAGGCGTTGCTCGCCGACCCGCGCCTGACCTGGGGCCTGATCACGCGCTTCGGCCTGGCCGCCTGCCTGTCGGTGCCCTTCTGGCACGCGCCTGCGTTGGTGTACTGGCAGGGCCAGAGTGTCGGCCAGGCGCTGTTTTCCAGCACCTTGGCGATGTGGCGCTGCAAGGGTGCGTTCCTGATGTACTCACTGGCCTGGGTGGTGGTGATCGCGATCTTCGGCGCGCTGGTCGGGCTGCTGTTCAGCCTGTTCGACGCCCGCCAGCTGGCCGGCGTGATCGCCATGCCGGCCGGCCTGATGTTCTCCACCGTGTTCTACGTGTCGCTGCTGTTCACCTACGAAGGCTGCTTCAGCCAGCCCGACGTGCCGCGGCCACTGTCGCCGTAGCGCTCAATCGATCGGCGTCAGCTTGGCGATGCCCAGCGCCAGCCACTTGGTGCCGTGGCGGCCGAAGTTGATCTGCGCGCGGGCGTCGGCCCCGCGGCCTTCCAGCGTGAGGATGACGCCTTCGCCGAACTTGGCATGGAACACCGACTGCCCGGTGCGCAGCCCCGTGCCGTTGCCGGTGCTCGAGGTGGTGGGCCCGGCACCGAAGGCCCGAGCAGCCGGCTCGACGCGCCCGGCGCCGACGATCGAACCCAGGCCGCTGCCCCGCGCCCAGGCGTTCTGGTACTCGCGGGCATGGCCGGAGCCGAAGCCGGCATTCTTTGGCGACAGCCATTTCAGGCAGTGGTCGGGCAACTCATCGAAGAAGCGGCTCTTGACGTTGTAGCGCGTCTGGCCGTGCAGCAGCCGCGTCTGGCTGAAGCTCAGGTACAGCCGCTGGCGCGCCCGCGTGATGGCCACGTACATCAGCCGGCGCTCTTCTTCCACCCCGTCGGCATCGGACAGCGAGTTCTCGTGCGGGAACAGCCCTTCCTCGATGCCGGTGATGAAGACCGCGTCGAACTCCAGGCCCTTGGCCGAATGCACCGTCATCAGCTGGATCGCGTCCTGTCCGGCCTGCGCCTGGTTGTCGCCGGCCTCCAACGCGGCATGGGTCAGGAACGCGGCCAGCGGCGACATGATCTCGCCCGTCTCGGCGTCGGGCGTCAGGTCCACTGCCGCCAAGGCCACCGGCGTGCCGGCCGCGATATCGCCGGGTGCCGGGCCACCGCCCTGCTCGTCCACCGGCAGCGCCACCGCGTCCTTGCCGAAGCCCTCCTGCGTGACGAAGGCCTCGGCGGCGTTGACCAGTTCCTCCAGGTTCTCGATGCGGTCCTGGCCTTCCTTGTCGGTGCGGTAGAAATCAAGCAGGCCGCTGGCATGCAGCATGTGGTGGATGATCTCCCGCAGCGTCAGGCCGCGGGTGGCGTCGCGCATTGCATCCACCAGCGTGGTGAAGGCCTGCAGATTGGCACCGCCCTTGCCGGCGACCGCGGCCACGCCTTGGTACAGGCTGCGGCCGCTTGACCGAGCTGCATCCTGCAACAGCTCGAGCGTGCGCGCGCCGATGCCGCGCGTGGGGAAATTGACCACGCGCAGGAAGCTGGTGTCGTCGTTCGGGTTCTCGATCAGCCGCAGGTAGGCCAGCGCATGCTTGACCTCGGCGCGCTCGAAAAAGCGCAGCCCGCCGTACACACGGTACGGAATGCCGGCATTGAACAGCGCGCTTTCCAGCACCCGGCTCTGGGCGTTGCTGCGGTACAGCAGCGCAATCTCGCTGCGCGGCAGGCCGCTGCGGTGCAGCGCCTGCACTTCTTCCAGAAGCCACTGCGCCTCGGCGAAATCGCTGGTCGATTCGAACACCCGCACCGGCTCGCCCGGGCCGGCCTCGGTGCGCAGGTTCTTGCCCAGGCGTTGCGCGTTGTGCGCGATCAGCGCGTTGGCGGCATCGAGGATGTTGCCGAAGCTGCGGTAGTTCTGCTCCAGCTTGATGATCTTCTTGACGCGGTACTCGCGCTCGAAGTCGGCCATGTTGCCGACCTTGGCACCGCGGAAGGCATAGATGCTCTGGTCGTCGTCGCCGACGGCGAACACGCCCTGCGTCTCGCCATGGTCCACGCGGCCGGGCGGAGCGAACATCTTCAGCCACGCGTACTGCAGCCGGTTGGTGTCCTGAAATTCGTCGACCAGCACATGGCGGAAACGGCGCTGGTAGTGCTCGCGCAGCGGGTCGTTGTCGCGCAGCAGCTCGTAGGTGCGCAGCATCAGCTCGGCGAAGTCGACGACGCCTTCGCGCTGGCATTGGTCTTCATAGGCCTGGTAGATCTCGACCAGCTTGCGCGTCTGCTCGTCGCGGATCTCCACGTCGCGCGGCCGCCGGCCTTCGTCCTTGGAGCCGGCGATGAACCAGCTCACCTGCTTGGGGACGAAGCGGTCCTCGTCCAGGTTCATCGCCTTGATGATGCGCTTGATGGCGCTGAGCGAATCCTGCATGTCCAGGATCTGGAAGCTCTGCGGCAGCGCGGCCAACTTCCAGTGCGCGCGCAGGAAGCGGTTGCACAGGCCGTGGAAGGTGCCGATCCACATGCCACGCACGTTCACCGGCAGCATGTTCTGCAAGCGCGCCAGCATCTCCTTGGCCGCCTTGTTGGTGAAGGTCACGGCCAGCACGCCACCCGGAGAGGCCTGCCCGGTCTGCAGCAGCCAGGCGATGCGCGTGGTCAGCACCCGCGTCTTGCCCGAGCCGGCGCCGGCCAGGATCAACGCCGGCTGCGCCGGCAGCGTCACCGCCGCCAGTTGCTCGGCGTTGAGGTGGTGCAGCAACTTGCCCGCGGGGGCGGCTGCAGTGTCGGTTGGCGGGTAGCTCATCGAACGATTCTAGGCAACCGTCAAGTTGGGGTTACCACGGTCGGCCCTTTCGGCGTAGGCTGATTTGCCCATGCCGGCCCGAGGGTCCGGAATGCCGTCGGGCTGACTCGTTTGCTGCGGCATTTCTTGTCAGAGCACTTCAGGAGACTGGTATGAAATACATCAGCATCTGGAACCTGCCAGCAGGCACCTTCAATGCCACCGTGGCGCGCTTCCTCGAGACCGGCGGCACGCCACCCAAGGGCGTGCAGATCGTGGGTCGGTGGCACGGCATGAGCGGCCAGGGCGTCATGATCACGGAGACGGACGATGCGAAGGCCATGTTCGAATTTCGCGCGCAGTGGGCCGACCTGATCGACATGACCATCACGCCGTGCCTGGAAGATGCCGACGCCGGTGCGGTGCTGGCGACGATGGCGAGGCGCTGAGTCGGCGGCAAGGCAGGACGGCCGCTGCCAGCCTCCGGCGGCGTCCGCCCCGCGAGAAAGCTCGCGGCACTGCCGCAGTCCAGTCGAGCCGCGTAGAATTGTTTACCGGGCCCAAATTCAGGTGCCCGGTTTTCGTTGGTGGCACCGCCGGTGCCGCGAACGGGCCGGCTCCCGGTCAAGCGCTCGCAAATCTCATTGCTGGAGCTGCTGTCCATGGAAATCTTCGACTACGACAACATCCTGCTGTTGCCGCGCAAGTGCCGCGTGCAAAGCCGCAGCGAGTGCGACCCGTCGGTGCAGTTCGGGCCGCGCCGCTTCAAGCTGCCGGTGGTGCCGGCCAACATGAAGACCGTGGTCGACGAGCCGATCACCGAGTTCCTGGCAGCCAACGACCATTTCTACGTGATGCACCGCTTCGACATCGACAACCTGGCCTACGCCAAGCAGATGCGCAGCAAGGGGCTGTATGTGTCGATCAGCTCGGGCGTCAAGCAGGCCGACCGCGACATGATCGACAACCTGGCGGCCGAGGGCGTGGGCGCCGACTACATCACCATCGACATCGCGCACGGCCATGCCGACAGCGTGCAGCGCATGATCGAGTACATCAAGGCCAAGCTGCCACAGGCCTTCGTCATCGCCGGCAACGTGGCCACGCCCGAGGCGGTGATCGACCTGGAGAACTGGGGCGCCGATGCCACCAAGGTGGGCGTGGGCCCGGGCAAGGTGTGCATCACCAAGCTGAAGACCGGCTTCGGCACCGGCGGCTGGCAGTTGAGCGCGCTGAAGTGGTGCGCGCGCGTGGCCACCAAGCCGATCATCGCCGACGGCGGCATCCGCGACCATGGCGACATCGCCAAGAGCATCCGCTTCGGCGCCAGCATGGTGATGATCGGCTCGCTCTTCGCCGG
>JAGTRL010000088.1 GCA_018261815.1 Pseudomonadota bacterium | reverse complement strand
CCTTGGCGCTGGGGGTAGCTCGTAGCGAGCCCTTGCGCCACCAGCTTGCTGGCGCCTGGTGGGCAGACCAGGGATGCAAGCTCCTGAACCCGCAACGGCCCCAACCGCCAGGACCGCCCACGCAGAAGCCTTCTGGGTTGCTCGGCTCCAGGGCGTTGGCACCCCGCGACGCCGAGCCGCTGCTCACCTGCGTGCTACTGCCAACCCGCCTTGACCATCAGCGAGAACGCTGTCGCTGCCGCTTGCTGGTGCGCATATGGCGTCGGATGCACGTCATCCGCAAAAAAGTACTTGCTGACGTCACCGGCGATCAGGTTGCTCATGTTGCACACGATCGAAGCGCCGTTGGGTGCACCAAAGGCGTTCGGCCCGCAACTGCGTGTCGAGAAGTTGCTGTAGTCGGCAGGGTTGGGAGCGTTCGCGCCGTAGTCGTCATAGAGGATCACGCCCGGCGTTCCCGACAAGCCGTCCTTGAGCTGGGAATTGAAGGCCTGCGTCATCGCCGTGATGAGCCCCTGCGTGCCGGCATCGAGCGTGGCACCGAAGGGCGTGCCGTTGATGTTGCCGAGGTTTCGCACGATCACATACCGTGCGCCCTTGTCGACCACCAGCGTCTTGACGTAGCCCGCCAGCTCCGCACCAGCCTGACTCATCGCACCCACCGCCGCGGCGCCTGCGGCGTTCACCGCATCGGTGCCGCCCAGCGCCACCGCGTCGAGCGTGGCCTGCGACCAGCCTGCCACGGTGCCGGTGGCCACCGCCGCCTGACCTCCGCCAGCGGCGCTGCCCACGGCGCCGAGCTGCATGAATGTGTCATTGCCGCCGGCATTGACCGTCACCAGATCGGTCACCGCGTAGCGGCCCCCAACCTTGCTCAGGTGCGCGTTGAACTGCTCGCGCAGCGAGATGGCCATGAAACCGAGGTTCTGCTCACCAAAGGCCGTCTGCAGCGCGACCCCGTTGGGCCCGGTGCCGCTGGAGCTGACGCGGCTGCTGCCCTGGGCATAGTTGAAGCAATTGGCGTAGTTCTGTACCGGCGCGCCCGTCGTTCCGTTGTTCGGCAGCATGCCGGTCTGCGCAGCGCACTGCACCGGCGCGCCAACCGTCTTGGCCAGCACCTGGGCCCAGGTCAGCCCGTCGGCAGCATTGACGGTGAACCGGCCGCCTTCGAGCGCGGCAATCGTGCCCACACTGTAGGTGCCGGCATCGCTGATGCTGTCACCGAAGGACACCACCGACCCGTATTGAATCTTGTCGTCGCCGCCGCCACAGGCTGCGACCAGCGCAGCAGACAGGATCGCAAGAAGGCGCCAATCGGGTCGTCGCATCGGGTATCTCCGTGTAGTTGGCCCACGGCCGCAGCGGCGGGGGCGTGCAGGTTGCGCGCGACGGGATTCTTTCATTGCATCGACCCATTGCCACCCCGGGCAAACACCTGCAGTCGAAATAGCACCGGTGCGGATTGCCAGTTTGCGTTTCGCCGCACCCCCAACCTGGCCCGCGGTCTGGCACTTCATCCTGGCGCCGCTTGGCGACTCGGCTGCGCAAGCCTGCGGCTGCGCTGGCTTGAATGCAGCCACGCGCCGCGCGATGATGCGGCCTTCGTCATCAGAGCCAGGCCTCGCCATGAGCTTGATCCGCACGCCTCCCCGCTCCGCTTTGCAGGGCCTGCGCGTGATCGAGATGGGCCAGCTGATCGCCGGGCCCTTTGCCGCCAAGACGCTGGCCGACTTCGGCGCCGAGGTCATCAAGATCGAGCCGCCCGAAGGCGGTGACCCGCTGCGCGGCTGGCGGCTGCTGCAGGACGGCACCTCGGTGTGGTGGCAGGTGCAGTCGCGCAACAAGCGCTCGATCGCGCTGGACCTGCGCGCGCCCGCAGGCCAGGACCTGGCGCGCAAGTTGATCGCCGAGGCCGACGTGCTGATCGAGAACTTCCGCCCCGGCACGCTGGAAGGCTGGGGCCTGGGGCCCGAGGCGCTGCATGCGCTGAACCCGGGCTTGGTGATGCTGCGCATCAGCGGCTACGGCCAGACCGGGCCCTACCGCGACCTGCCGGGCTTCGGTGCTATCGGCGAAGCGATGGGCGGGCTGCGCCACCTGACGGGCGAGCCCGGCCGCCTGCCGGTGCGCTGCGGCATCAGCATCGGCGACACGCTGGCCGCGCTGCACGGCACGATCGGCGTGCTGATGGCGCTGTACCACCGCAAGGCGCACGGCGGGCCCGGCCAGGTGATCGACGTGGCGTTGCACGAGGCGGTGTTCAACGTGATGGAAAGCCTGATCCCCGAGTACAGCGCCTTCGGCGCGGTGCGCGGGCCCGCGGGCAGCGCGCTGCCGGGCATCGCGCCGAGCAACGCCTACCGCTGCCGCGACGGCGTGGTGCTGGTGGCGGGCAACGGCGACAGCATCTTCAAGCGGCTCATGACGGCCATCGGCCGCGACGACCTGGGGCAGTCACCCGACCTGGCGAACAACGCCGGCCGCGTGGCGCGCGTGGCCGAGATCGACGGCGCCATCGAGGCCTGGACGCTGCAGCGCAGCGTGGACGAGGCGCTGGCCACGCTGGGCGCCGCGCGCGTGCCCGCGGGCAAGGTCTACACCGCCAAGGACATCCACGAAGACCCGCACTACCGCGCGCGCGACATGATCCTGCGCCAGCCCACCCGCGACGGCCACGAGGTGGACGTGCCCGGCATCGTGCCCAAGCTGTCGGCCACGCCGGGCTCGCTGCGCAGCCCTGCACCGCGGCTGGGTGGGGATACCGATGCGGTGTTGCGCGAGGTGGGACTCAGCGACAAGCAGATTGCCGCGTTGCGGGAACGCGGCATCGTGGGTTGATTGGCTGTCGTCGCGGCCAGGAAGGCGGTTGGGTCCAGCAGTTTCGTATGGATTGATTTCGGCGCCAAAGGCGCCTGGATCGATTCGTTCCATGAAGTCGAACGCCGATGCCGTCCAACCCAGGACACATTGCCGTCGGCGGAACGGTCAACGTGCAAGACGTCTACGACCACCATGGCCCGGCTCAAGGCACCGTCATGGAAGTCTTGACGGCGGAGTGCCGGCAAGTGTCCCCGCGATGCTGCCAAGCCGAAAGTCAGGGCGACGACGGGCCGTCTTGATTGGACGAACTGGATCCATCAGGGTCATCCGGCCCGTCCTCCTTTTGCGGAAACAGCTCATCGAAGAGAGCGTCGGGCACGGTGTCCGGGTCGTCGCTGACGTCAACGCCACTCAAGAGGTCAAAAGACGAAGCCGCCCAACCCCCGTACGAGACCTCCGGCAAGTTCTCCTTCGGCAGGTCCTTTGGAGACTTGGTTGGATCGACCCACTGCCCTTGCGGGGCCTCGGCGCTGATGCGCCAAACCAACGCACTCTTCCTACTCTTCATGGGTTTGCGCGTAGTCATTCATCGCCTCCACCAGCTGCGAGCCGCAAGACTTGAGCACAGGCCGCCACCTCTCTTGGTCTTTGAATCGTAGTTGGGTTTGCGCCCTGGTCGCGCCATCCTATCCGGCAACACCGCTATGTAGCCAAGTCCCCTGATGAAGGATACCCACAGAACGCCGTGCTCCGGATCCATGCCAGTAGCACCATACAGGTAGATGAAGACAGGCAACGGCTCGTTCACTGCGACCTTGTCCGGCGTGGGCTTGAATAGGCCGCCGGGAACAAACACCTGAGCCCCTTCCCACGCAATGGCAGTCTCCTCCG
This sequence comes from Pseudomonadota bacterium, assembly GCA_018261815.1. Classification (GTDB taxonomy): domain Bacteria; phylum Pseudomonadota; class Gammaproteobacteria; order Burkholderiales; family Burkholderiaceae_C; genus Rubrivivax. The sequence goes on along the minus strand of JAGTRL010000088.1, from coordinate 10,227 downwards.
CTCCGATCTCTGCATTCTGCGCGGAGCTCATCTCAGCCAGCGCGAACAAGGCAAGAGTTAGAAACCCAATGAGAGCTTGACGCATGTACTCAGTCTGAGCGGCAACTCTCGTGCCGGATTGAGGCTTCTCAATTCCGCGAGTCGGAGGAGACACTTTCCAAGCCCCAAGTTCAGGGGTCAGGCACCGAAGCGCCTGTCTGCCAGGCGCCCATCTTCAACTCGCCGCCGCAGTTGGCGCAGTGTTCCAGGTTGAACTCGAAACCGCGCTCGAGCACGGCCGAACCCGGTTCATGGACTGACTTCCTCGGAACCGGCCCTACACGAATGCGCGCCGATGGCCGTCCAAGTGAGTCAGAAACCGGGAGCGAAGGGCGGCTCCCGATGCATTGCAGGCATGCGCCCTCGCTCAACAACGCAGCGTGGTCGGAAAGACGCGAAACTTGACAAGCGCCACGCCCTCACCCCACCCGCGCACACCCCCAGGTGTTGTAGCCCGCAAAGCGCGGCGTCTTCGGCAGGTAGCGCGACTGCAGTTCGTCGAAGCGGAAACCTGCGGAGCCGATCAGCGGCGCCATCTCGCGGTTCAGGTGGCAGCCGCCGGCGAGTCGGCCCCACAGCCCATCCAGCCGGTCCTGCCAGCGGCGCACGTCGGCATCGGGCGCGGCGCCATGCTCGCAGAACAGCAGCCGCCCGCCCGGGCGCAGCACGCGCTTCACCTGCGCCAGCGCGGTCGTTGCGTCGGGAATGGTGCACAGTGTGTAGGTCATCACCACGCAGTCGACGCTGTGGTCGGGCAGCGGCAAGGCCTCGCCGGGCAGGTCGAGCCAGTGCAGGTCCAGGCCGGACGCGGCCACGCGCGGCGCGGCCAGCGCACGCATCTCGGCCGAAGGCTCCAGTGCCCACAGCTTGCTGACCTGCTCTTGCCGGTAGTGCGGCAGGTTCAGGCCCGAACCGAAGCCGATCTCCAGCACCTCGCCCTGCGCCTGCGGCACGACCTTCTGGCGCTGCCGGTCGACCACCGGGCTGCCGCAGGCGCACTGCACCAGCCGCGGCAGCAGGAAGCGCTGGTACAGGCCCATGTCAAGCCGAGGTCACAAAGTGCACCGCCAGCACCAGCGCCACGGCGGCGAGCAGGTAGTTCAGCCACACCCCCAGCTGCGTCCAGTAGCCGCGCGGGATCTCCTTCTCGCCCAGCCCGCGCAGCACGCTGCGGAACTGCAGCGCCGACAGCACGGCCACCGCCGCGCCCATCAGCAGTAATGCCACGCCCAGCCACAGCGAAAAGCCGCGCTGCGAGGCCGACAGCGGCTGGCCGCTGACCATACGCAGGAACAGGCCGAAGCGCTCGACGACGAAGCCGAAGCCCATCAGCGCGATGGCGGTGCGCTGCCAGGCCAGCAGCGTGCGCTCGGCGGCGAAAAGAACCCGGGGGTCGTCCAGGTAGGACATCGGCTCTGGCCTCGTGGGGTGGCGGTGCGCTATTCTCGGCCGGCTTCCAACCGCAGGAGACGATGCATGGGCAAGATGATCGAATTCAAGCGCCCCGACGGGCAGAGCGTCCAGGGCTACCTGGCCGAGCCGGCCCAGGCGGCGGGCGCGCCGGGCGTGGTGGTGATCCAGGAATGGTGGGGCCTGAACGCGCAGATCAAGGGCGTGGCCGAGCGCTATGCGCAGGCCGGCTACGTCGCGCTGGTGCCCGACCTGTACCGCGGCAAGAGCACGGTCGAGGCGGCCGAGGCCGAGCACCTGATGACCAACCTGAACTTCGGCGATGCCGCCGGCCAAGACGTGCGCGGCGCGGTGATGTACCTGAAGGCGCGCGGCACCAAGGTCGGCGTCAGCGGCTACTGCATGGGCGGCGCGCTCACGCTGCTGGCCGCCGTACACGTGCCCGAGGCCGATGCCGGCGTCGTCTACTACGGTTACCCGCCGCTGGAGTACGTCGACGCCAGCAAGATCAAGATGCCGCTGATGGCCCACTGGGCGGTGGACGACGCACCCTTCCCCATCGCCAAGGTGGACGAGCTGGAGAAGATGCTCAAAGACGCGGGCGTGTACTTCGAGTTCCACCGCTACCAGGCGATGCACGCCTTCGCCAACGAGACGGCGGTGGGCGCCAACCGGCTGCCGATCACCGAGTACAAGCCAGAGGCCGCGGCCACAGCCTGGGAGCGCACGCTGGGCTTCTGGAACAAGCACCTGCGCTGAGCCCGCAGGCGCGCCGCCCGCCTACTTGATCAGGAAGCCGAGCATGCGGTCGGCAAACTTCCCGTAGGGCGGCATCAGCAGCTTCAGGCTGGAGAAGCGCGCCTGGTAGAAAACCGGGCGCAGCTTGCTGAAGGTCTCAAAGCCTTCGCGACTGTGGTAGTGGCCCATGCCCGAGGCGCCCACGCCGCCGAAGGGCAGGTCGTGCTGGCCGACATGCAGCACCGCGTCGTTCACCGACACGCCGCCGGACATCACGTGGTCCAGCACCTTCTGCACGCGCGCCGATTCCAAGCTGAAGGGGTACACCGCCAAGGGCCGCGGCCCGGCGTTGATGCGTGCGATGACGGCGTCCACATCGTCGTAGCCAGCCACCGGCAGGATGGGGCCGAAGATCTCGCGTTGCATCAGCAGGCAATCGTCGGGTGCGTTCAGCACGATGTGCGGCGCGATCTTGCGCGTGGCGCGGTCGTGTGCGGGGCCGCTCAGAAGCGGCACCAGCGTGGCGCCGCGCTCGCGGGCTTCGTCCAGTGCATGCAGCAGCCGGTCGAAGGAACGCTCGTCGATCACCGAGGTGTAGTCGGGCGAATCCAGGCGCGGATAGCGCTTGGGCACGATCTCGCGCGCCAGCTGCACGAATTCGTCGATGCGCCCCTTAGGCAGCCAGGCATGGTCGACGGTGGTGCAGATCTGCCCGGCGTTCAGCAGCTTGGCAAACAGGATGCGCTCGGCCGCGGTGCGCACCGGGTAGTCGTCGAAGACGATGGCTGGCGACTTGCCACCGAGCTCCAGCGTCACCGGGCACAGGTTGCGCGCCGCGGCGGCCATCACCGCGCGGCCGGTGTTGCCCGAGCCGGTGAACAGCAGGTGGTCGAAGGGCAGCTTGGAGAACTCGATGCCCACGCCGCCGGTCTCGTCGAAGAACTGCAGCTTCTCGGGCGGAAAGTACGCCGGCATGCGCTCGATCAGCAGCCGGGCCAGGTGGCGGGAGTTCTCGCTCATCTTCACCATCGCGCGGTTGCCGGCGGCGAAGATGTAGTTCAGCGGGATCAGGCTCAGGTTAACCGGGAAGTTCCACGGCACGATCACGCCGACCACACCCAGCGGCTGCGGGACGACGCGGTTGCGCGCGCCGAAGAAGCTGATCCAGTCGACGCCACGCTTTTGCGGCTTCATCCAGGCCTTCAGGTGCTTGAGCGTGTGGTCGATGCCGTCGACCACCGGTGCGATCTCGGCCAGCAGCGTCTCGTGGCGCGAGCGGTGGCCGTAGTCGGCGCTGATGGCGCTGATCAGCGCCTCCTTGTGGTCGCGTACGAAGCGCTGCAGCGTGCGCAGGTCGGCCTGGCGCTCGGCCAGCGTGGGAACCGGGTGCGCCAGGTAGGCCTTGCGCTGCAACGCCAGCGCCTCAGCCAGGCGTTGCACGGTGGCCTCGTCGGCCAGGTTGAGTGTCATGTCGTTCATGTTGGATCCTGTGGCAGCGGCACCGCGCTGGATGAGAAAGACATTGTCGGCCCTGAGCCGCACCCGTCAAGGCGGAGACTTGCGGCAGGCCAAGGGCAACGGCGTCAAAGCAGCAGCAGGCCCTTGACCGAGTCGAGGATGGCCTTGAAGGGCACGCGCGTCAGCGCCACGCCGGCCAGCGGCACCGTCGCGGCCAGCAGCAGCGGAAAGATGCTGGCCTTGGTGACCGGCACCGCCTGCATGGACTTGACCAGGTCGTAGGCCGCCGACAGGTCGGCCAGCGAGGACATGTCCGGCGAGCCCAGGGCATCGTCACCCCGAGGGTCGTCGCTGCCGCCCAGCCACCTGGCCTCGAAGGCCAGGTGGTGCTGGCTGACCAGCGCGCCGTAGCGGCTGAGGCCCTGCTTCTTCAGCGCCACCAGCACCGGGGTGAAAGCCAGCAGCGGCAGCACGAAGGCGATGACCAGAAAGGCCACCAGGCCGAACAGCGCGAACTTGAAGCTCAACAGGCTGGCGCCGGCATAGACCACGGTCTTGAGCACCCCGGCGGCGACCACGCTGCTGAGTGCGAAGACGAACATCAGGTAGGTCTTGGGGTACTGGCCGATGAAGGCGATGCCGCCGCAGCGGTCGGGGTGGCTGGGCACCAGGCGCAGGTCGCAGCGGGCGATGTCGCGCAGCATCAGGCCCCAGGTGAAAAAACGCCACAGCCAGCGACCGAGCAGGAACCAGAACAGCGGCAGCGCCACTCCCAGCGCCCACCAGCCGGGCAGCGTGGGCTGCAGCTGGCCGTCCACCGACTGGCCGTACCAGGTGCCACCGGGGATGCGCGCCGCGCCTATCGACATCCACTCGTAGGCGATGGCGTAGGCGGCCAAGAGGAGCAGCGCCTCGACCCAGGCGGCGCCGGCGCGCCGCTCCATGTTCAGTCGCGCTGCCGCGAAAGCCGGGCGCGCCGAGTCGCGCACGATGCCCTGCGCGACGAACTGGCTCACCAGCCAGGCCATGCGCTTGTCGGAGGTCTGCTCCATCAGCACGAAGGCGACGAGCGCCAGGCCGAAGGCATAGACACTGAAGTCCAGCAGCAATGCGCGTTCGTGCTGGGCGTTCAGCGCCAAGCCCTGCAGCAAGGCGAGCACAAGTGCCGGCAGCCAGGCCAGCATCAGGAAGAGCGCCGCGCGCCGGCCGACGGCCAGGTGGCTGTCGCTCAACAGGCCCAGCCGGCGCTGCAGCCGGTAGAACGGCCCCTGGCGGTTGAAGGAGAGAAGCACTGCCGGCGCTTGCGGCAAGTCGTTCGCGACCATATCCGGCGTCCGGCCCCGTCTACCCGCGGAGCCTGCGGCTGGCATTGTCGGCGCAAGGCCGACAAGACGCTGCGCGGTCAGCTCGGCGTGGGCGTGCCCGACATGCGGTCGTACTTCAGGAAGTACTGCCGGGCCATGGCCACCAGCTGGTTCTCGCTCGGCCGGTCGCTGTGCTCCCAGCCGACGATCTGCTTGCCCAGTGCCGGGCGGTGCTTCTCCACGTAGTGGCGAAAGTCGGCCAACCCGGTCTTCGGGCCCACCGCCAGCACCTCGGTAATGCCGGCCAGCGCGTCGCACAGCTCGGCGTAGTACTCATGCTCGGTGCGCACGCTGCTGCCGTGCTGGCGCGTGTGGTGCGAATGCGCCTTGACCTTCTGCGCCTGGATATGCTCGTCGTCGAACTGCAGGATCTGCGCGTTCTGGTGATCGACCCAGGCCACCGCGTGAAACATCGTCATCGTCGTCTTTCGGGGGAAGTTCGGTTTCGGGGAGTCAGGTTCGGGCCGCGAGCTCGCGCCGGCCTTCGCAGGCCACGCAGCGCAAGGCCCAGGGCTCGACCTTCAAGCGGTCGAAGGCGATGGCCTCGCCGCAATCGCTGCAACTGCCATAGCGGTCTTCCTTGAGCCGGCGCAGCGCCGCACTGACGGCGCCCAGCTCGGCAATCTCGCGGTCGCCGAGGGCCATGTCCATCTCGCGGTCGGCCTCGCGATGCGACACGTCGTCGCTGTCCTGCGACAGCACTTCGCGCGCATGTTCCACGCGCGACAGGCCACCCTGGTGATCGGCCAGTTGGCGGTCCAGTTCATTTTGGCGCCGGATGAGTTCGGCTTCCAGCAAAGCCCGCTGGCCTGCGGTCAAGTGAGAGGTCACGGTCGAATCTCCTGTCATGGGGCAAATGGTCCATCAAGTGGACCCAGATTGTCTTGCGCTCGGTCAATGGGGCGGCCGCGCTGCAGACGCTCATCGTGCACTGGACCAGGCTGCACGGCACCGTCAAGGCCTGACGCCGCTCAAAGCCGCAGCGGCAATCTCAGGCTAGGCTTTGACATGCCGCACGCGACTGTACATGGTCCGAATGTCCTGGCTCGGCGCGGCTTCGGACTGCGCCTGGCGCCCGCCGGGATGGGGCGCGCACTGCGTATCGAGCGCCGCTGGCGCCTGCCGACGCTGTTTGCCCAGGTGGCCACCGTGCCGGCCTTCTACCTGGACATGTTGCGCGAGAACGCCACTTGGTTGGCGACCGGCGCCTATCTGGCCGCGGCGCTGATGCTTGCGACTGCACTGTGGCACACGGCGCGCGCGACGGATCATGCGGCGGCACACCTGCTGGCCAACTGGCTCGACCTGCTGCTGATCCTGGGCCTGGTGGCGGCGGCCCTGGCGCCGCCCAGTCATGGCTCGGACTGGATCCTGCTGCTGCGCCTGAGCGTGGCCTTCCTGAGCCTGGTGCGCATGGTCTGGTGCCTGCAGCACTTGCTGACGCGCGGCGGCACGCTGTACCTGGTGGCCCTGGCTTTCGTCGTGTTGCTGATGTGCGGCGTCGGCTTCTGGTGGCTCGAACCGCGCACACCGACCTTGACCGACGGCCTGTGGCTGGCCTTCACCACCGCGGCCACGGTGGGCTATGGCGACGTGGTGCCGACCACCCCGGCGTCGAAGATCTTCGCCGTCTTCGTGGTGCTGCTGGGTTTCGGCGTCCTGACGATGGTGACGGCGGCCATCGCCACCAGCTGGATCGAAACGGAGGAGCGGCGCATCGAGCGGGAGATTCTTCATGACATGCGTCAGCGCATCGGCAAGGTGGATGCCGATTTGGTTGCGCTGCGAGCCGAACTCCGCGCCGCAGCCCACCTGCTGGCTTCTGCGGACGAAACCAAGAAGTCGGCCCACGCGCGTCCTTCGCCCGAGCAAGGCGGCCGCGGCTGAGACGGCCTTGGCCGGCCATCTCGCCAGGTTCAACGACCAAGCCGGCGTCGCCGCGACACGAAGCCAAGGCCGAGAAGGCAACCGCGCATCGGTGCAGGGACAGGGCAGCAGGGTGGGTCGTGCACGCTAGACTGCGGCGATCCAGCCTAGACGAAAGCGCTTCATGTCCTTGCTCGGCGGCATCCGCGTCCTCGACTTCGGCCGCTTCATCGCCGGCCCCTATTGCGCGGCGCTGCTGGGCGACCTGGGCGCCGACGTGATCCGCGTCGAGCGCGTCGATGGCGGTGAAGACCGCTACGTGCCGCCAGTGGCCGACACCGGCGAAGGCGGCCTGTACCTGCAGATGAACCGCAACAAGCGTTGCCTGACGCTGGACCTGGCGCACGACGACGGCCGGCGCATCGTGCGCCAGCTGGTGGGCACGGCCGACGTGGTGGTGGCCAACCTGCCGCCGTCCACCTTGAAGCAACTGGGCCTGGACTACGCCACGCTCGAGTTGCTGAATCCGCGCATCGTGCTCGCCACCGTCACCGCCTACGGGCCCGGCGGGCCGTACAGCGAGCGGCCCGGCTTCGATTCGATCGGCCAGGCGATGAGCGGCGCGATGTTCATGTCCGGCCTGCCCGATGCGCCGGCGCGCGCCGCCGTGCCCTACGTCGACGTCAGCACCGCGCAGGCGCTGGCCATGGGCACGCTGGCGGCGCTGTGGTCGCGCGAGCGCAGCGGCCACGGCCAGTTGGTCGAAGGCTCGCTGCTGCGTACGTCGCTCGTGATGGGCAATTCGGTGCTGATCGAACAGGCGCTGAAGGGGCCCAACCGCGTGCCGCAGGGCAACCGGGGGTTCACGGCCGCGCCCAGCGACCTGTTTCGCGCCAGCGACGGCTGGCTGGTGGTCGCGACCATCGGCCAGCCGATGTTCGAGCGCTGGTGCAAGCTGATCGGCCAGCCGGAGCTGGTGGACGACCCGCGCTTCGCCGACGACGAGCAGCGCGGCAACCACAGCCAGGCCATCAGCGAGCTGATGGCCGCCTGGTGCGCCGAGCGCAGTTGCAGCGCGGTGCTGCAGGCGTTGGCCGCGGCCAAGATCCCGGCGGCACCGGTGCTCAGCCCGCAGCAGGCGCTGGACGATCCGCACATCCGCGCGGCCGATCTGCTGCAGCAGCGGCCGGTGACGGGCAGCGCCCAGCACGCACCGATCGCGCCGCATCCGGTGGACCTCTCTGCCGACCCGGCCGTGTTCGCGCGCAGCGCTCCGGCTCTGGGTCAGCACACCGACGAGATCCTGGCCGAGCTGGGCTATGACGCCGCTGCCGTGGCCGCGTTGCGGGCGCGTCGCGTCGTCTGATGGTCGCTGCAGCCGGCACGACACCCTGGCCGGAAGGACTGGTCGAGGCCTACCCGTCGCTGGCCGGCCTGCCCGACGAGTTGCGCGCGATGGTCTGGCCGCGGCAGTTGCAGGCGCTGTCGGTGCCGGCCGGCACGCTGCTGTTCGAGGAGCATGCGCCCTGTCAGGGCTTCCCGCTGGTGCTGGACGGCGAGGTGCGCGTGGCCCGCGGCACGCCGCAGGGGCGTTCGCTCGAGCTGTACCGCGTGGGTCCGGGCGAGCTGTGCGTGGTCTCGGCCTGCGGGCTGTTCGGCAACGTACCGCTGGCGGCACATGGGGTGGCCATCGCGCCGACGCGGCTGCTGCTTCTGTCGCCTGCAGGCTTCGAGCAATGGGGGGCGCATGAGCCCTTCCGGCGCTTCGTCTTCGGCGTCTTCGCCGACCGCCTGGCCGACCTGATGAGCCTGGCCGAGGCGGTGGCCTTCCAACGGCTGGACCAGCGCCTTGCCGCCGCGCTGCTGGGCCACGGCCCGACGGTGCAGACCACGCACCAGGCGCTGGCCGACGAGCTCGGCACGGTGCGCGAGATCGTGACCCGGCTGCTCAAGCGTTTCGAGCAGTCCGGCTGGGTGAGCCTGGGGCGCGAGCGCATCGAGCTGCGCGATGCGGCGGCGCTGCGCGCGCTGTCGGCCGGCGAGGCCCGGCCTGGGTGACCCAGGTCACAGACCAGGGCGTCGCGCTGTCCGACACTGCCTGCATGCCGCGCGTTTTGACGCGGCCACAGGAGCAGGACATGGAGACCAACGAAGGAACCATCGACCGCGCACTGCGCGTACTGGCTGGGCTGGTGCTGATTGCACTGACATTGACCGGCACCATCGGTGCGTGGGGCTGGATCGGGCTGGTGCCGATCGCCACCGGGCTGATCGGCTGGTGTCCGGCCTACACGCTGCTGGGCATCAAGACCTGCCCGATGAAGGCGCGCTGACGGGCTTGCGCGGCAGGCGCCGGTTCGGGCGGCGTCAACAGCCGCTCGATCAATTCGCCCACGCTGCGGATCTGGTCGCCGAAGGGCAGCGCGCCCACGCCGCGGAAGAACAGGCCCTTCTTCACGTCGCCGCGCAGCGCCGCGGCGAGTTGCGTGTCGATGCAGAACTGGCCCCAACCCGGCAGGCCGTCGCGCAGGCCGCACTGCGCCAGGCAATCGAAGGCCAGGGTGCAACGCGGCTTGACGTGCACCACGCTCTGCAACCTCGGCTCGGCCTTCAAGTAGCTCTTCAGCCAGGGAGTTGCCACGGCTCGCGCCGGCAGACCGGCGACACTGGTGAATTCGACCAAGTCCTCGTCGCGCGCCTGCGCCAGCACACGCTTGAACTCGGCGTGTGCGTCACTCTCCAGCGTGACAGCGAAGGGCGTGCCGATCTGCACTGCGGCCGCGCCCAGCGCCTGCACGCGGGCGATGTCTTCATGACTGCGGATGCCGCCAGCGGCAATCAGCGGGATCTCCTTCTCGATACCTGCTGCACGAAGGAAGGCCAGCGACTGCGGGATGACGTTCTCGAAATCGAAGCGCGGATCGGCCAGGTCAGCGATCTTCGCCGCACCCAGATGACCGCCGGCCAGGCGCGGATGTTCAATGACGATGGCGTCAGGCAGCCGCTTCCTGCGCTCCCACTTGCGCACCAGCAACTGCACGCCGCGCGCGTCGGAAAGGATCGGCACCAGCAGGGCCTGCGGGTGGTCCTGCGCCAAGTCGGGCAGGTCGAGCGGAAGGCCCGCGCCGACCACCACCGCGTCGATGCCGCACTCGAGCGCACGCGTCACCGACGGACCGTATTCGCTGACGGCACGCATGACATTGATGGCCAACAGGCCCCGCCCGCCGGCCAGCAGGCGTGCGGCGCGGATCTCGCGCTCGAGCGCTTCGAGGTTGGCCTCGTTGATGGCCAGCTTGGCGGCCTGCGTGGCCGCGGCGCCGGGGTGCAGTTCGCGCGTGCGCTCCATCAA
>JAGTRL010000451.1 GCA_018261815.1 Pseudomonadota bacterium | reverse complement strand
CAGCATGCCGACCGGGCGATGATCGTCACCGCCAACGACTTCGACTCGATCTTCGCGATGAACCGCATCGTGCAGGCCATCGGCGCGAAGGCCAAGAACTACAACGTGCGCCTGGGTGGCGTCATCGCCAACCGCAGCGCGGCCACCGACCAGATCGACAAGTACAACGACAAGATCGGCCTGAAGCTCGCCGCGCACTTCCCCGACCTGGACGTGATCCGCCGCAGCCGGCTGAAGAAGAGCACGCTGTTCGAGATGGAGTACTCGCCCGAACTGGAGGCGGTGCAGAACGAATACATGCGCCTGGCTGCGGCGCTGTGGCTGGGCGGCGAGCCGATGTCGGCCGTGCCCATGAAGGACCGCGACATCTTCGACCTGCTTGGATTCGATTGAAGCCATGAACACCGCCACCTACCAGCACCGCCGCGGCGAGATCGAGCACTACTTCGACCGCACCGCCGCGCAGACCTGGGCCCGGCTCACGTCGGACGCGCCGGTCGGTCGCATCCGCGCCACCGTGCGCGCCGGGCGCGACCGCATGCGCGCGACGCTGCTGTCCTGGCTGCCCGAGGATCTGAACGGCCGGCGCATCCTCGACGCCGGCTGCGGCACTGGCGCGCTGGCCATCGAAGCCGCGCGCCGCGGCGCCGAAGTGGTGGCCATCGACCTGTCGCCCACGCTGGTGGCGCTGGCGCAGGAACGCCTGCCCGAAACACTGGGCACGGGCTCGGTGCGCTTTTGCAGCGGCGACATGCTGGATCCGGCGCTGGGCAGCTTTGACCACGTGGTGGCGATGGACTCGCTGATCCACTACCGCGCGCACGACGTGGTCGCCGCGCTGTCGCGGCTGGCCGAGCGCACGCGCCATTCAATCGTCTTCACCGCCGCGCCACGCACACCGGCCACGATGATGATGCTGAGCATGGGCAAGCTGTTCCCGCGCAGCGACCGCTCGCCGGCCATCGAGCCGATCGCGCCGGCCGCGCTGCGCCGCCTGATGGCCGCCGACGCCTCGCTGGCCGCGTGGCACACCGGGCGCTACGAGAACATCGCTGCCGGCTTCTACAAGTCGCAGGCCATGGAGTGGATCAAGGCGTGAAGCTGAACTTCCTCAGCGCCTCCCGAGCCGCGGAATCGCGGCGCCGGGCCGCCGCATCCGGGCCGCGCAAGCCCGGGTGGGTCGAGCGCTTCTTCGACCGCATGCCCGTTGAGCAGCGCGAGCAGTTCGCACGCTGGCTGCCGCGCGTGCTGCCCTTTGCCGACGCGGCCAGCCCCGGGCTGCCGCTGCCGCGGTTGCTGCGCCTGTCGCTGTTCCAGGTGACCGTGGGTCTGGCCGCCGCGCTGATGGTCGGCACGCTCAACCGCGTGATGATCGTCGAGCTGCACATGGCCGCCTGGCTGGTGTCGCTGATGGTCGCGCTGCCGCTGCTGGCCGCGCCCTTCCGCGCCTTCGTCGGCCACCGCTCCGACACCCACGCCTCGGTCATCGGCTGGCGCCGCGTGCCCTACATCTGGATCGGCACGATGCTGCAGTTCGGCGGGCTGGCGATCATGCCCTTCGCACTGCTGGTGCTCACCGGCGAAGGCCAGCTCGGCATGGCCTGGGTCGGCCACCTGTTTGCCGGCCTGGCCTTCCTGCTGGTCGGCGCCGGCCTGCAGACCACACAGACCACCGGCCTGGCGCTGGCCACCGACCTGGCGTCCGAGGAATCGCGCCCGCGCGTGGTGGCGCTGATGTACATGATGCTGCTGCTCGGCATGGTCGGTGGCGGCACGCTGTGCAGCACGCTGCTGGCCGACTTCTCCGACAAGAAGCTGGTGCAGGTGGTGCAGGGTGCCGCCATGCTGAGCGTGTTCCTGAACATCATCGCCGTGTGGAAGCAGGAGGCCCGCCAACCCGGCCGGCGGCGCAGCAGTGCAGTGCCGGCACCGGCCTTCGGGCCGATGTGGCGCAGCTTCATCGCGCAGAAGACGGCGCGGCGCTTCCTGTGGACCGTGGCGCTGGGCACGATGGCCTTCAACATGCAGGACATCGTGCTCGAGCCCTACGGCGGCGAGATCCTCGGCCTGAGCGTGGGCGCGACCAGTGCGCTCACCGCCTTGATGGCTGGCGGGGCGCTGCTCGCGTTTGCCCTGTCGGCACGATTGCTCGGTCGGGGTGCCGACCCGTTCCGCGTGGCCGCCGTCGGCGCGCTGCTCGGGCTGCCGGCCTTTGCGGCTGTGATCTTCTCTGCGCCGCTGGATTCGCCGCTGATGTTCCGCAGCGGCGTGGCGCTGATCGGCTTTGGCGGCGGTCTGTTCGCGGTCGGTACGCTGTGCGCGGCCATGAGCCTGGAGCGCGCCGAGCACGTGGGCCTGGCACTCGGTGCCTGGGGTGCGGTGCAGGCCACCGCGTCAGGCCTGTCGGTGGGCGCCGGCGGCGCCATCCGCGATGCGGTGTCCGGGCTGGCCACGCAGGGCCTGCTGGGCGAGGCGCTGAACAGCGCCGTCACCGGCTACAGCTTCGTCTACCACATAGAGATGTACCTGTTGTTCGCGACGCTGGTGGCCATCGGGCCACTGGTGCGCGCCACCACACGGCCGGGCCGCGCGG
>JAGTRL010000450.1 GCA_018261815.1 Pseudomonadota bacterium | reverse complement strand
CGACGGCGACGGCCGAGTATTGGGCATCTTCACCGACGGCGACCTGCGCCGCCTGATCGAGCGCGGCGCCGACCTGCGCGCGCTGCATGCCGAGGACGTGATGCACCGCCAGCCGCGAAGTGTCAGCGCCGACGCGCTGGCCGTCGACGCGGCCGAAGTGATGGAGCGGCACCGTGTCACCAGCGTGCTGGCCGTCGATGCCGAAGGCCGCCTGGTCGGCGCGCTCAATTCCAACGACCTGATGCGCGCCAAGGTGATCTGATGCCGCGCCACACGACCGCACCGGCACTGAGCTTTCCCGCCGAGCTGCTGCTCAAGGCCCAAGGCCGTGGCCTGGGCATGCGGTGCGCCATCTTCGACGTCGACGGCGTGCTCACCGACGGTCGGCTGTACATCGGCGAGCAGGGCGAGACCGTCAAGGCCTTCAGCACGCTCGACGGCCATGGCCTGAAGCTGCTGGCCCGCGGCGGCATCACGCCGGTGGTCATTACCGGGCGCGATTCGCCGGCGGTGCGCCGGCGCATCGCCGACCTGGGCTTGTCCCATGCGGTCTATGGTGCGCAGGACAAACTGGCGGCGGCGCAGGCGCAGCTTGCCGCACTGGGTGTGGACTGGGCCGACACCGCGGCCATTGGCGACGACTGGCCCGACCTGCCGTTGCTGCGACGCGCCGGCTTTGCCTGCGCCAGCCCCAACGCCCATGCCGAGGTGCGGGCCGTGGCCGACCATGTCACCGCACAACCGGGCGGCTACGGCGCTGCACGGGAATTCTGCGACCTGCTGCTGATGGCCAGCGGCCGCTACGCCGCGCTGCTGCGGGCCGAGACAGACACGCTGGACGCACGCTGACCCATGGCCCTGGAACTGCATTTGCCCGACCTCGACGATGGCGCGCTGTCGCTCGCGCCGATGCCGCCGCGCGCCTTGCCGCCGCGCGCGCCACTGCCCTGGCACCAGCGAGCGCGTGAGCTGCTCGCCACCTACCTGCCGCTGGTGCTGATGCTGTTGCTGGCGCTCGGCACGTGGTGGCTGGTGCGGAACACGCCCTCGGCCGATCAGCCGAACGAAAGCTCACTGCCGCGCAAGGAGCCCGACTACACGATGGACAACTTCGTGGTCGAGCGCTTCGACAAGGACGGTCGGCTCAAGCTGCGCATGCAGGGCGACCAGCTGCGCCACTTCGCCGACACGGAGATCATCGAGGTCGACCGGGCCCGTGTACGCGCGGTGGCAGCCGATGGCCGCGTCACGCTGGCCCAGGCGCAGCGCGCCATCGCCAACGGCGACGGCAGCGAGGTCCAGCTGATCGGCGACGCCCGTGTCGACAGCACCGGACCGCGCGGCGAGCCGATTCAGTTCCGAGGCGAGTTCCTGCATGCCTTCCTCAACACCGAGCGCTTGCGTTCTCACCTGCCGGTGCTGGTGCAGCGCGAGGGCAGCGAGTTCCGCGCCGCCGGCATGGACTACGACCACCTCAGCGGGCTGCTGAAGCTGGAAGGCAAGATCAAGGCGACGCTGCTGCCGTCGAGCACTGCGGCTAAGCCGACGGCCGGGAATGCCAAGTGACCGCGCCACTGGTCTTCATCACCGGCGCGTCCAGCGGCATCGGCCAAGCGCTGGCGCAGCGCTTTGCCAGTGAAGGTTGGCGCCTCGCGCTGGTGGCTCGGCGCGGCGCCGAGCTGCAGGCCTGGGCCGACGCCCAGGGCCTGGATGCCAGCCGCGCCCGCGTCTATGCCGCCGACGTGCGCGACGTGCGCAGCATCGTCGACGCCTGTCGGGCCTGCCTGGCCGCACAGGGTCTGCCCGACGTGGTGGTGGCCAATGCCGGCATCAGCGTGGGTATCGATACTGCCGACTTCGACGACCTGGAGGTGCTGCGTGCCACCTTCGAGACCAACAACATCGGCATGGCGGCGACCTTCCACCCCTTTGTCGACGCGATGCGCCAGCGTGGCAGCGGCCGCCTGGTGGGCATTGCCAGCGTGGCCGGCATCCGCGGCCTGCCCGGGCATGGAGCCTACTGCGCCAGCAAAGCGGCGGCCATCAGCTACTGCGAAAGCCTGCGCGGCGAATGCGCGCCGTCGGGCGTCAGGGTGGTGACCCTGCTGCCGGGATACATCGACACGCCGCTGACCCGCGGCAACCGCTATTCGATGCCCTTTCTGATGCCGGCCGAAGCCTTCGCCGAGCGCGCCTTCGCCGCCATTGTTGCCGGCGACAGCTACCGCGTCATCCCGTGGCAGATGGGCGTGCTGGCCAAGCTGCTGCGGTTGTTGCCGAATGCGGTGTTCGACAGGGCGCTGTCCAAGCGCCAGCGCAAGCAGCGCCGCTCACGCTGATCCGGCTTGCCGCCAATGACAAAGGGCGCGGGTGCGATGCACCGGCGCCCTCGCCAGACCGCGCTGTGGGCGCGGTTTCGAACGGGTCAGGCTCAGTAGCCGCCGCGGCCACCGCCGCTGCTGCCACCACCACCGTAGCCGCCGCGGCCACCACCACCGCCGCCGCTGCCATAAGGACTGCGGCCACCACCGCCGCCGCCACCGCCATAGGGGCTGCGGCCACCACCACCGCCGCCGCTACCGCCACCGCCACCGCC
>JAGTRL010000449.1 GCA_018261815.1 Pseudomonadota bacterium | reverse complement strand
CTTCTTGATGTCGATGTGCAGCAGCTCGCCAGGGCTGTCGCGCTCGTAGCGCTGCACCGGCTCGCTGGGACGCAAGTCGGTAAGCGTCCGGCGAACTCGTCTTGAGAACGCCGATGTCGTCAGGGACGATGGTGTCCACCAAAGATTTAGGTGGGCACCATGGAAGAGTCCAAGCGCGGCAGCCGTCGCCGCCACGACGTTGAGCTGAAGAGCAAGGTACTGGCCGAATGCGGCATGCCTGGTGCGTCGGTGGCGCAAGTGGCGATGGCTCATGGCTTGAACGCCAACCTCGTTCACAAGTGGCGCCGGCAAGCTGGCGGCGCCATGGTCCGCGTGGCAACGCCCGAGGCGTCCACGTTTATCCCCGTGGCGATGGCGCCGCCAGCCTCACCAGTGGTCAACGACATCCGGATCGAACTTCGGCGCGGCGCGACTGTGGTCAACGTGACCTGGCCGATGACCGCATCGGCGCAGTGTGCCGGCTGGCTGCGCGAACTGCTCAAGTGATCCGCATCGACGCCGTCTGGCTGGGAGTCGAGCCACTGGACATGCGAGCGGGAACCGAGGCGGCGCTTGCCCGGGTCGTGCGTGTCTTCGGCGCCGCACATCCGCACCACGCCTACCTCTTCGCCAACCGACGGGCCAACCGAGTGAAGGTGCTCGTGCACGACGGCATCGGTGTATGGCTGGCTGCCCGCCGGCTCAACCAGGGCAAGTTCACGTGGCCCAAGGATGCGGGCACCACGCTGTCGTTGACACACCCACAACTGGACGCACTCGTGCTTGGGTTGCCGTGGCAGCGCATCGGCGAAGCCGGCGTCATCCGCGTGCTCTGAAGGACTTCGAACACCGCGTGCAATTGCTGGTTCTGCCGATGCGGCTCGGCGTGATGTCGGGCACGATCACGCTCCGTGATCGACGCGGCCCAGCTGAACCAATTCGACGCGCAGCAACTGCGCGAGATGGTTCGCTCTCTGATGGGCACGGTGACCACCCAACGGGTCGAGATCGAGCGCCGCGATCGCGAGATCGCGTTCAAGCAGGCACTGATCGACAAGATCAACCACGAGATGGCGGTGCTCAAGCGACTGAAGTTCGCCGCCAAGTCCGAGGCCTTCAACGCCGAGCAGAAGAGCCTGATCGAAGAGACCATCGACGCCGACCTGGCGGCGCTGCAGGCCGAGCTCGACAAGGTCTTGCCTCGCGACCAAGACAAGGGCGAGAAGAAGGCACCGAAGCGCCAGGCGCTGCCAGCGAACCTGCCGCGCCGCGAGATCCGCCACGAGCCCGAGAACACCACCTGCAGTTGCGGCTGTGCGCTCAACCGCATCGGCGAGGACGTGGCCGAGAAGCTCGACTACGCGCCGGGCACGTTCACCGTCGAGCGCCATGTGCGCGGCAAATGGGTCTGCACGCACTGCCAGACGCTGGTGCAGGCGCCGGTGGCGCCGCACATCATCGACAAGGGCATCCCCACGACCGGGCTGCTGGCCCAGGTGCTGGTCGCCAAGTTCCTCGACCACCTGCCGCTGTACAGGCAGGAACGCATCTTCGAGCGCGCCGGCCTGGCCATCGCGCGCTCGACCCTGGCGCAGTGGGTGGGCGAATGTGGCGCGCAGCTGCAGCCGCTGGTCGACGCGCTGACGGCAGCACTCCTGAAGCACGACGTGCTGCACGCCGACGAGACGCCGGTGGCCATGCTCAAGCCGGGCAACGGCAAGACGCACCGGGCCTACCTGTGGAGCTACTGCACGACCCGCTTCAATAAGACCAAGGCGGTGGTCTTCGACTTCGCCGAGAGTCGCGCCGGGCAGCACGCACGCGAGTTCCTCGGGCTGCCGGGCGGCGACCACAACCGCGGCTGGCGCGGCAAGCTGGTCTGCGACGACTACTCGGGCTACAAGCAGCTGCTGACGATGGGCGTGACCGAAGCCGGGTGCCTGGCCCATGCTCGCCGCAAGTTCTTCGACCTGTGGGCCAACCACAAGAGCCCGGTGGCTGAGGAGGCGCTCAAATACTTCGTACAGCTGTATGAAGTCGAGCGCGAGGTGCAAGACCTCACGCCGGATGAACGACGACGGATCCGGCAGTTGAAGGCGCGGCCAGTGGCCGACGCGCTCCACGCCTGGCTGCGACTGCAGCGACAGAAGGTGCCCGACGGTTCGGCCACCGCCAAGGCCATCGACTACAGCCTCGGCCGGTGGGTGGCGCTGACGCGCTACCTCGATGACGGTGATCTGCCGGCCGACAACAATTGGGTCGAGAACCAGATCCGGCCGATCGCGTTAGGGCGCAACAACTGGTTGTTCGCCGGCAGCCTGCGGGCGGGCAAGCGTGCCGCCGCGGTGATGAGCCTTGTGCACTCCGCTCGGCTCAACGGGCACGATCCCTATGCCTACCTGAAGGACGTGCTCGAGCGACTACCGACGCAGCCCGCCAGCCGCGTCCAAGAGTTGCTGCCGCACCATTGGCAGCCGGCGACCACTGCAAGCTGATCGACCCGGCCGTCGTCAAGACGTGTTCGCCGGACGCATACCAATGTCGCGCACCAACCGGCGGATCACACATCCGCCGGTGAACCTGCTCTTCTTCATGTCCGTTC
>JAGTRL010000448.1 GCA_018261815.1 Pseudomonadota bacterium | reverse complement strand
TCGGAACGTCCGTTGGCGGGATGCCGGTGTCCATCCCGTTGATCTCATCGCCACCTTTCTGACTGCCAGAAGGCGCCCTCAACGACTGGTATCGGGCAGGCAGATCGAAAAGTCGGATGACAAGGTTCAGTCTGAAGCAGCACTTCACTCAGTCCAACTACGCCGATGCGATCGAGTCCCAGGCCGCCTTGCTTGGCGACCGATGCGGCGCCACCAATGGCGAGCAGCGCAATACCGCTGCCACCGGTAACGCGCTGGCTTCGAGTGGCGCGATGGTCCGGCCGGCTGCGTCGGCCCTCAGCCATCGCGGACAATTCCCCGCATGACTGACACCTCCCCAACCCACCCGGTCCTCATCGCCGGCGGTGGCATCGGCGGCATGGCGCTGGCGCTCACGCTGCACCAGATCGGCGTGCCCTGCATCGTGTTCGAGTCGGTGGCCGAATTGCAACCGCTGGGCGTGGGCATCAACCTGCAGCCCAATGCCGTGCGCGAGCTCTATGACCTGGGCCTGGGGGCTGAAGCGCTCGACACCATCGGCATCCAGGCGCGCGAGTGGGCGCTGGTGGGCCGCAACGGCAACGATGTCTACGCCGAGCCGCGCGGCCTGCTCGCCGGCTACCGCTGGCCACAGTACTCGGTGCACCGCGGGCAACTGCAGATGCTGCTGTACCGCACGGTGCTCGAACGCCTGGGCCCCAGCGCGGTGCGGTTGGGCCACCGCGTCAGCGGCTACCGCCAGCACGATCGCGGCGTCACGGCCCAGGTGCAGACGCGCGAGGGCCAGACGCTGGACGTGTCCGGCCGGCTGCTGGTGGCTGCCGACGGCCTGCACTCCGCCGTGCGCGCGCAGATGCACCCGCAGCAGCCGCCCATCCAGTGGGGCGGCGCGATCATGTGGCGCGGCACCGCGCCGGGCGTGCCCATCCGCAGTGGCGCGTCCTTCGTCGGCCTGGGCTCGGCGCGGCACCGCGTGGTGCTGTATCCGATCTCGCGGCCCGACCCGGCCAGCGGGCTGGCCACCATCAACTGGATCGCCGAGATCACGGTGGACAACCGCGGTGGCTGGACACAGGGCGACTGGAACCGCCGCGTGGCGCTGGAGGAGTTTGCCCACCACTTCGACGGCTGGAACTATGGCTGGCTCGACGTGCCGGCCCTGCTGCGCGGCGCGAAGGAGATCTTCGAGTACCCGATGATCGACCGCGACCCGGTGTCCACCTGGGTGGACGCCCGCGTGGCACTGCTCGGCGACGCCGCGCACGTGATGTACCCCACCGGCTCCAACGGCGCCAGCCAGGCCATCGTCGACGCACGCGTGCTAGGTGCGGCGCTGCTGGCCCACGGCGTGGGCCCGGCCGCGCTGAGGGCCTATGACGACAAGTTGTGTGACGCCATTTCGGCGCTGGTGCTGCGCAACCGCGGCGCCGGCCCCTTCGGCCTGCTGGGCCTGGTGGACGAGCGCTGCGGCGGCGTGTTCGACGACATCGAGCAGGTGATCCCCGCAGCCGAGCGCGAGGCCTTCATGGCGCGTTACAAGGCCGCCGCGGGCCTGGCCATCGAGACGCTGAACGCCGCGCCGCCGACCATCGCCCCGGGCGCGCGCATGCCCGGCTGAGTCCGCCGCGCCGTCAGCCCGCAGCGTCCTGCTCCTGCAACAGCCGCCACATCACCTTGCCGGAGCCCGACTTGGGCAGGTGGTCGACGAACTCGACGATCTTCGGCACCTTGTAGGCCGCCATGTGCTCGCGCGCCCAGTCGATGATGTCCTGCGGCTGGGCCTTGCCCACGACCTCGCTGCGCAGCACGACCACGGCCTTGACCGTCTCGCCGCGGTAGGCGTCCTTGGCGGCGATGATGCAGGCCTCCTGCACCAGCGGGCACTTGAAGAGCAGCAGTTCCACCTCGCTGGGCCAGACCTTGTAGCCGCTGGCGTTGATCATGCGCTTGAGCCGGTCGGTGATGAAGAAGTAGCCCTCCTCGTCCATGCGGCCCAGGTCGCCGGTGCGGAAGAAGCGCTTGCCCTCGAAGGAGATGAACGCCGCCTCGGTGGCCTCGGGGTGGCGCCAGTAGCCCTTGAAGACCTGCGGCCCGTGCACGATGATCTCGCCGGCCTCGCCCACCGGCAGCTCCTCGAAAGTGATCGGGTCCACCACGCGCGCATCGGTGCTGAAGAAGGGGATGCCCAGGCATTGCAGCTTGGCGCGCTCGGGCGGGTTGCTGTGCGTGGGCGCGGCGGTCTCGGTGAGGCCGTAGCCTTCGGCGAAGGTCAGGCCGAACTCGTCGATCAGCCGCTGCGCCACGGCCTGCGGCATGGCCGCGCCGCCGCCGCCGATGTTGCGCAGGCTGCTCAGGTCGAAGCTCTTGTAGTTGGGGCTGGCAAACAGGTCGATCACCATGGTCGGGATCGCCGTCCAGTGGCTGATGCGGTGGCGCGAGATCAGGCGCCCGGCCAGCTCGCGGTCCCAGCGCGGCATCAGCACCGTGGTGGCGCCGGCATGCACCGCGCCCAACACGCACAGCATCATGCCGGTGATGTGGAACATCGGCACCACGCCCAGGCTCACCGCCTCGGGGCCGCTGTGGCTCCACTGTCCGGACACCGCGTTGTG
>JAGTRL010000447.1 GCA_018261815.1 Pseudomonadota bacterium | reverse complement strand
GTGCTAGACGGACTGCAGCACCGGCCCGGTGGCACCGTCGAAGCCCAGCGCCCACAGCACCGCCAGGTCGGCCTCGTCGAGCACCGCCTCGGCCAGGATCTGGACCTGCATGCCTCGTAGCAAGGCGATCAGCCCGCGCGCCAGTTCGCGCACCTCGGGCTGCGTGGCCACGCCCTGGACGAAGGCGCCGTCGATCTTGATGTAGTCGACGCCCAGCGCGTGCAGCCGCGACAGATCGAGCAGCCCTGCGCCGGCATGTTCCAGCCCGACACTCACGCCAAGCCGCCGCCACGCCGTGATGGCGTCGCGCAGCCGGCGCGACTGCAGGGCAGCGCCTTCGGCCAAGTCGATCCACAGCTTCGCCGCGGCCTGCGGTGCCGAGTTCAGTCGCTGTTGCACCTCGGCAATGAAGCCATCATCGGCCAGCGAGGCGGCCGCCATGTTGACACAGCGCGGCCGCCCATCCTGGTCGATGGCTTGCAGGGCCAGCTCCAAGGCTGCCAGGTCCACCTGGTCGACGAGGTGGCAGCGCACCGCCATGGCCAGCCAGCGCACGGCCGGCTCGAAGGGCCCGTCGGCGTCCAGTTGCAGGTGCATCGGACAGTCCAGGTGCAGCAGTTGGCCCTGGGCGTCGAGCACCTCGTACGCCATCAGTCGAACGCGGCCGAAGCGCAACGCGGCCGCCAGCCGGGCCCGCCAGTCGCCTTCGCCGCGCATGGGTGCATCGGCCGGCATGGGCGGCGCGATGCACATCGCAAACGCACCTGCCGATTCGGCCTGTGCCAGCGCGCCATCGGCCAGCGCCAGCGCGGCCGCTGCACCGCTGGGCAGCGGCAGTTCGGCACCGCCCACGGCCAAGTCGGCCTCACGGTCCACCGTGGCCAACGCGGCGCGAAGCGCCTCCAGCAGCGAGCGGGCGCTTTCCTCGGCCATGCCCGACGCCGGCAGGTAGAGCGCGAAATCCGAGCCGTTGAGGCGCCCGGCGAGCGCCCCCTGCACGTGGCGCGGGTAGGACTGCAGCACCTGCGCCAACGCGGCCAGCAACCGGTCGGTGGCCTGGTGGCCGAGGCGACGGTTCATCGCCTCCAGGTAGCGCAGTCGTACCAGCAGCAAGCCGGCGCCACGGTGGCTCTCGGCTGCCAGTGCGCTGTCGAGGCGGGTCAGGAAATGGCGCCGCTGCGTCAGCCCAGTGACGGCATCGGTCTGCGCTTGCACGCGCAGCTCCTCCAGCGTGGCCGCCTGCTGCTCGAACACCGCCTGCAGGCGGCGCACAACCGAATTCATGCTGCGCGTCAGCTGGCGCAGCTCCGGCACGCGCGGCTCGTCGGCAATGATGAAGCGCCGTTCCTCCAGCGCCTGGGCCTGGGCCACGGTGGCCAGGAGCGGCCGGCGCCAGGCGCGCACCGCCAGCGCGGCGACGGCCGCTGCTGCCAGGCTCAGTGCGGCCAGCCAACCGGCCATCCGCAGGCAGCCGGTCCACAGTGCATCCACGGCCCAGCCGGTCTGGTGCCACAACTGCAGGCGGCCGATCCGCCGCCCGCCATCGGTGACCTCGGCCAGGCCCGGCTCTACTGCCACCGGCAGCAATTGCACGAACCAGTGCGGCGCCGCAGCGGGCCGCTCGGGCCATTCACGCTCGAAGATCAGGCTGCCGTCCTCCCGCACCAGCTGAAGCCGGCGGTAGTGGCCGGTGTCGAACCGAGCCTCGGCCATCAGCCGCATGCGCGCGGCATCACCCGGCTGCTGCGACAGGGCCAGCGCAAACATCATCGCGCCGTCGTGGTTGCGCGCCTGCAGTTGCAGGCGCAGCGACTGCCTTGCTACCAGCGTGTGCGTGGTCACACCGCCGACCAGCGCGAACAACAGCACGCCAAAAAGCATCAGCCAGACCTGGCGGACCAAGCTCATCACGCGATCTTCGCTCAAAGGAAGCCCTCAGCACGAGCCTTTGCGAGCACCTCGGGCCAGCGTGTCAGCCGCGCCGCGGGGTTCCCGGCGCCTACCGTGCCGAGGCCTTGCCACAGGCCGTCGCTGTTGAAGCTGAACACCGGAACCAGGTCCCTGCGCTGCGCCGCCGGCAGCACCTCGTCGACCAGGTTGTCCAGGATCAGGGCGTCGCCGTCTGCAGTCGGGTAGTAGGCCAGCACCATGTGCGCTTGCGCCGGGCCGTCGTCCATCTGAGCGCGCATGTACACCAGCCGCAGCCGCGCCACCGGCATGCCGCCGATGACCAGGCTGAAGTACTTGGCGATGGCGTAGTCCTCGCAGTCGCCGCGACGCTGCTGCATCGACTCCAGTGGGCTGGCCCAGTAGTCCACCTGTCCCCAGACCTGCGAGTCCGTGGCGAATTCGATGTGGCGGTTGAAGAACTGGTTGATGGCGCGCAGCTGGGCGACGGGTTCGAGCGCACGCAGCCTGTGCAGCAGCGGCCGCAGCTGCTGCAGCGTCACTTCGGGCTGCGGCCCGATGCCTGCGGCGCTGCGCTGCATGCGCACTTCGTCCGCGCCGCGTGCGGTCACGGCCACCAGCAGCGCCAGGCCGCAGGCCAGCGCGCGCAGGCCCGTGGCACGCATGCGCGCACAAGTCGTCGGACGATCGCGTCGGGTCGGGTGCAAGGTGTCG
>JAGTRL010000087.1 GCA_018261815.1 Pseudomonadota bacterium | reverse complement strand
GTGACGTCGTCCTTGCGTTGGTGTTTGCTGAAACTCACCATCTCCACGCCCTGATCGGCAACAAAGCGCTCGATGTTGGCCACGAACGCCTCGGTCTTCGGCGCCACCCCAGCAGTCGAGGCAAAGCGCTGACCCAGGTGACCGCGCAGGTACCACACGACGCCACCGATGCGCTGCAACTGCGGCACGTAGACGTTGAGGTACATCCGGTCGATGCACTCACTGTCCAGCACGACATGCTCGCGCAGGACTTCGCAGACGCTGTGTGGTAATTTCATGGCCGGCTCCGGTCGTCCACGGGATCTTCGGACCCCATTGAGCTTCGAGCTCCAATCACTTCTGGGCCTGGCCCAGAGGGCTCGACCGGAGCCGCCTTACACCGCCGCGCCCAGCGACCAGAACGCGCCCGTATCACTCGTCGGTCTGAGGCGGAGCCTCGTTAGCATTTGAAGCGGCCCACCGACAGCTGTGGGTCGATCTGCTCCAGCCAGCTGCCAGAACTCGGCACCCAGAAGCGGCCGGCCGCCCCAACGAACTCGCGTTTACGCCAACGCCAGGGCATCACTGTTCTAGGGTTGGGGGCGCTTTGCCCTCGCGCTTGTACTCGGCGCGTCAGCCGATCGATCCCATGGCGCCAGGGTAACTCACTTCGTCCAGCTTCCCAGTGTCCACATCGTAGATGAAACCGCGCACCGTCACTGCGTCTGCCCCGCTGGTGGGTATCCAGGGATGGTTGAGGATCGTCGACATCCCACGCCGTACATCCCACTCAAGGCGTTCTGTTTGCTTGGCGCTGCGCGGCGCGTCGAGTGGCTCGATCGGTCCGCGAAAGGCGTGAAACTGGGACGGTGTCGACGCACACTTCTTGCAGCTCATGAACGGACGCGAAGTCGCCTGGCCCAGCAGCTTCTCGGCCGCTGGGTCACCCTCCAACCCGGCCTTGAGCAAGTCGTCAGTGAAGGCGAGCATGCCGCATCGCGTGTGATGGATCAGGATGATCTCGTTGGTGTTGAGCAGGTGATGCGAAATGATCAGGCAGCGGATCGCGTCGTCGGTCACCACGCCCCCTGCATTGCGGATGATGTGGGCATCCCCGGTTTGCAGGCCAAGCAGATCCTCGACATCGATGCGTGCGTCCATGCAGGCGACAACCGCCACATGCTTGGCTGGGTTAATCGGCTGCTTGCCAGGATGGCTGGGCTTGTGCAAGGCCTGCCCGGCTGCGTACTGCTTGTTGTTCTCCAGGTACCGGTCCGTCATCTGGTTTGCCATGATGTCTCCTTTGCCTGCGTTTCTGGTCAACTGCAGTGAGAGCCCGCGCATCGGTGCAGCCGCCGACTTTCGCCTGGGGGCAATAAATCCTACTCCTGCTGGCATCCCGCGGAGCAATCCATCAGTTTGATCATCGCCCCGATGCTCGGCCCATGGCGGCTCAACCCATACAAAACACGTGCCGTCGGCGACTTGCTCGAGGCAGTGGCGCTGCGAGTCTCGGCTAACCGGTAGCGCAGCGATCGATCACACGGAGGGCAACGACAGGTCAAGGGGCCAAGTTCGCGACGTCAGCTTTGCGGCTGGCAATTCAATGTCCTGACCGGCAACCATGGTTCAAGGGCATGTTCTCGCTGATCTGATCGCCCAGTCATGAAGTTGCCTGTCGTGCAGCATCGTAGGCCAGCCGACAGCCGCCAACACGAAGTCTTGCACTAGGCGGACGGTTGCGCCGGGCAACAACCCGAGAACCAGACCTCGCTCTGGTACAGCCGGGTCAAGGGCCGGCCCATTGCACTGCGCTCAGCCAGGACCGGCGCGGCGCAAGCTGTTGCCCAACGCGGTCTTGCGCACAATGACGGCAAAGGACTGCACCGGTGCGACGCGCTGCGACTGCTGGCGCCACAGAATGCCGGGCGTGCGGATCGGCGTCGGGCTTTCGATCGGGATCATCTGCAGCCCCGTCATCGCCTCTGGCACGGCGTTGATGGCAACGATGGCGCCGATTGGCATGCGCAGCACCAAGGCCAGCATCGGTGCGATGGTCGACATCTCGGCCACCACCAGCGGCTGTGCGCCGCTGGCCTTGAAGCAGTCGTCGAGCAGGGCGCGGGTGGAGAAGTAGTCGGGCATCAGCACCAGGCGCTGTTGGTGCAGCTCGACCATGCGTATGCGCTTGCGCCCGGCCAGCGGGTGCGTGGCCGAGACCACCAGCACCATCTCTTCGTTGTACAGCGGCTCGAACCACAGCTCGGTCGGGCCGCTGGGCCGGTAGGCGATGCCGATATCCAGCTCGCGCGCCTGCAGCCGCTCGCCGATCTGCTCGGCCGGCAGCTCTTCCACGCGCACCTTCACCGACGGGTGCCGCGCCAGGAACAGCGCCACGCATTCCGGGATCAGGCCGATGTTGAAGGTGTGCGTGGTGCCGATGCGCACCTGCCCGCTCAGGCCGCGGCTGCTGGGCTTGAGCGTGGCGATGCCATGGTCCACCTCCTGCAGCGCACGTGTCGCGAAGCCGAGGAACAGCTCACCCGCCTCGGTGGTGACCACCTTGCGGCCGATGCGGTCGAACAGCGTCTGGCCCAGTTCTTCTTCCAGCTGGCGGATCTGATGCGACAACGTTGACTGGGTCACGTGCACACGCTGCGCGGCGCGCGTGAAGCTCAGGTACTCGGCCAGCGCCACGAAGTAGCGCAGGTGTCGCAGTTCCATGGAAACCCCAGTGTCACATCGATGGCATCGATCATATCCATGTGAATTCACCATTTCCGTGCGAGCGCGCTTGTCTCTAAGCTGCGCGCCGGGTCACGGAGAACAGGAGACGAAGATGTCCATCTACAACCAGGACAAGCTGACGCAGGACGTGGTCGGTGCCTTTGCCCGCTGCTCCGATGAACGGCTGCGGGTATTGATGACGTCACTGGTCAAGCATGTGCATGCCTTCGCCCGCGAGGTCGATCTGAAGCCCGACGAATGGCTGGCCGGGCTGAAGTTCCTGACCGCCACCGGGCAGATCTCCACCGACAAGCGGCCCGAGTTCATCCTGCTGTCCGACACGCTGGGGCTGTCGATGATGGTGGTGGCGCTGGCCCAGGCGCGCGCCAGCGGCGCGGTGCAGGGCGCGATGGCGGCCACCGAGGCCACGGTCGAAGGCCCGTTCTTCTGGCCTGGCGCACCGGAGGTGCCGCTGGGCGCCGATATCGCCGAAGGCGTGCCCGGTGAGCCGACGCTGTACATGGGCCGTGTCACCGACGTCGACGGCAAGCCGCTGGCCGGCGCGCTGCTCGACGTCTGGTCGGGCGACGGCGACGGCAAGTACGACGTGCAATTGTCGGCCGAGCCGACCATGAAGGCGCGCGGCCGCCTGCGTACCGACGCCGAGGGCCGCTACTGGTTCTGGTCGATCCGGCCCACCTACTACCCGGTGCCCGACGACGGACCCGTAGGCGACATGCTGCGCGCCACCAACCGCAACATCAACCGCCCCGGCCACATCCACATGATGGTCTCGGCCGAGGGCCATGTGCCGCTGACCACGCACATCTTCGTCGCCGGCAGTCCGTTCATCGACGAGGACGTGGTCTTCGGCAAGCGCGACAGCCTGGTGGTGGACTTCGAAGCGCACCCGCCGGGCCGCGCGGTCGACGGCCGCGAGATGAAGCAGCCCTACCACTCGGCGAGCTTTGATTTCCGCCTGGCGCCGGTGCCGGCTTCTGCCTGAAAGGAGCGCCATGAAGATCGGCAAGGCCACGGTGCCGCGTACCGCCATCTGCACCTCGGATGCCCACACCATCGTCGTGCGCGGGCGCGACCTGTCGAAGGAACTGATCGGCAAGATCGGCTTCGTCGAGCACTTCTTCCTGCTGCTCACGGGCCAGTTGCCCAGCGCCGGCCAGGCCGCGGTGCTGAACGCCACGCTGGTGGCTATTGCCGAACATGGGCTGGTGCCCAGCGTGCAGGCCGCGCGCATGACCTTCGCCGCCGCGCCCGATGCGCTGCAGGGCGCGGTCGCCTCGGGCATCCTCGGCTGCGGCTCGGTGGTGCTGGGCTCGTCGGAGACCGCCGGGCGCATGTACGCAGAGATCGCCGCACGCATGGGCCGGGGCAGCGGCCTCAACGAGGCGGCGCTGGCGGTGATGCAGGACTGGCGCGCCGCCGGCCAATCCATCCCCGGCTACGGCCACCCGCTGCACAAGGAGCGCGACGAGCGTGTCAATGCGCTCTTCGACGTGGCGCGCGCGGCCGGCACCGATCTGGGCTATGTGGCGATTGCCGAAGCCGCCGAGCGCGCACTGCCGGACGTGCTGGGCAAGCCGCTGAAGCTCAATGTCTCGGGCGCGATCCCGGCCGTGCTGCTGGGCGCGGGCTTTCCGGTGCAGGCGCTGAAGGGCGTGCCGATCCTGGCGCGCACCGCAGGCCTGATCGCCCACCTGTTCGAGGAGATGCGCCAGCCTATCGGCTTTGCGCTGTCCTACCAGGCAACGCGCGAGATGGTCTACGACGGCGACGTGCCCGCCGGCTTTGGCAGCGCAACATGATCCAGGTGCTGCAGGGCCTAAAAGTGGTGGAACAGGGCACATTCATCACCGGGCCGGCGGCGGGCATGCTGCTCGGCGACTTGGGCGCCGACGTGATCAAGGTCGAACTGCCCGGCACCGGCGACCCGTTCCGCGCCTTCCAGGGCGGCCTGTACAGCCCGCACTTCCAGACCTACAACCGCAACAAGCGCAGCATCGAGCTGAACACGCAGAACGCCGACGACCTGCGTGTCTTCGACGCGCTGATTGCCGAAACCGATGTCTACATCCAGAACTTCCGCCCCGGCGTGGCTGACAAGCTGGGGGCCGGCGAGGCGCGCCTGCGCGAGCTGAATCCGCGGCTGATCTACTGCTCGATCAGTGGCTTCGGCGCCACCGGCCCGGCGGCATCGCGCCCAGCGTACGACACGGTGGCGCAGGCGGCCAGCGGCTTCCTGAACCTGCTCGTCAACCCGAAGAACCCGCGTGTCGTCGGCCCGGCCATCGCCGACGCGCTGACCGGCTACTACGCCACCTATGGTGTGCTCGGCGCGCTGTTCGAGCGCGGCCGCACCGGCCAGGGGCGGCTGGTCGAGGTGTCGATGCTGGAGGCGATGGCGCATTTCAACCTCGACGCCTTCACGCATTTCTTCCAGGCCGACGAGGTGATGGGCCCGTACAGCCGGCCCAGCGTGTCGCAGTCCTACGTGCTCGAATGCGCCGACGGCAAGTGGATCGCGCTGCACATGTCCTCGCCCGAGAAGTTCTGGCAGGGGCTGGCCACCGCGATCGAGCAGCCCGAGCTGTTCCAGGACCCGCGCTTTGCCACGCGCGAGCAGCGCATCGCCCACCAGGAAACGCTGATCGAACTGCTCGGCGAGCGATTCAAGCGGCGTACGCGCGACGACTGGTGCACCCGGCTGCAAGGCCTGGACGTGCCGCATGCGCCGATGTACGACACCAGCGAGGCGCTGCTCGACCCGCAGGCGCTGCACCTGCAGCTGACGGCCCAGGCCGTGCATCCGCAGATGGGCCTGTTCCGCACCGTGCGCTCGCCGGTGTCCTTCGACGGGCAGCGCGCGCTCGACGTGCGGCCGCCGCCCACGCTGGGTGAACACAACCAAGAAATCCGCCAGACCCTGGGCCTGCCGGCCCACCCTTCCCGCAAGGAGACAACGCCATGAAAAAGACTCCCGTGTCCCGCCGCTTCACGCTGCTTGCCGCGCTGCTCAGTTTTGCTGGTCTGGCCGTGGCGCAGGCGCCCAGCGGCCCGCCGATCCGCATCGGCAGCACGCTAGCGCTGACCGGGCCGCTGTCGGCCACCGCGCAGGTGCACAAGATCGTCGGCGAGATCTACATCGAGCAGGCCAACAAGCGCGGCGGCTGGCTCGGCCGGCCGCTGGAATGGGTGCTAAAGGACGACCAGTCCAAGCCCGACCTAGCGCGCACGCTGTACGAGCAGTTGGTCACCGTGGACAAGGTGGACCTGCTGTTCAGCCCCTATGCCACCGGCGCCATCCTGTCGGCCATGGGCGTGGCCCAGCGCTACAACAAGGTGCTGGTGCACCACACCTTCGGCATCCCGTCGCTGGTCAAGTACGACATGGCCTTCCCGGCCTGGTCGCTGGGCTCCGACCCGGCCAACACCGTGCCGAACACGCTGTTCGACGCGCTGGCCGCCGGCCCCAAGCCGCCCAAGACCATTGCCGTGGTGACCAGCAAGTTCCCGTCGATCCAGTTCATGAGCGCCGGCGCGCGCGAGGTGGCCAAGAAGCGCGGGCTGCAGGAGGTGCTGTTCCTCGAATGGGACTTCGGCAACCGCGACTTCGGCCCCATTGCCAACCGCATCAAGGACGCCAAGCCGGACTTCGTCTTCGTCGGCGCCATCGGCCTGGAAGGCAACCTGCTGCTCGACGCGATGAAGAAGATCGACTACGTACCGCCGCAGCACTTCTACCTGTACCCGTCGCCGGGGCCGCTGGTGACGCTGCCCGAGGCCAAGAACGCGCTGTCGGTGACCATCTTCGAGGAGCAGCAACCCTTCCTCAACAACACCGGCGCGGCCGATTTCGTCAAGCTCTTCCGCGAGCGCGCCACCGCCGCCAAGCTGCCCGACCCGAGCGTCGAGGTGCAGGCCGCCGCGTCCTACACCGCCTGGCAGATCCTGGCCGCCGGCGTGGCCGGCGCCAAGAGCCTGGACGACAAGGCCATCGCCGCCTGGCTCAAAACCAACACCGTCGATACGCTGCAGGGCCCGTTGCGCTTCAACGGCCCGGGCAACTACGGTGAGGACCTGATGCGCATCAAGCAGGTGCAGAACGGGCACTGGACGGTGGTCTGGCCCAAGGCCTTCACGGCCGGCGGCGCAACGCTGCAGACCAACTGAAGCCGCTGCACCGCCACCCATGTCGGGCTTCACCATGCCGAGCGCCACATTGCTGGCGCAGAGCATTCTTTCGGGTGTCTTCGTCGGCGCCCTCTACGGCTTGCTCGGGCTGGGCCTGAGCCTGTCGTGGGGGCTGCTGCGGCTGATCAACCTGGCGCATTTCGCCTTCGCCTTTCTGGCGGCCTACCTGTGCTACCAGATGGCCCAGATGGGCGTGGACCCCTTGTTGTCGCTGGGGCTGATCGTGCCGCTGTTCTTTGCCATCGGCGCCGGGCTGCACTGGGGCATGATGAAGTTCCAGATCACGCCCTTCAACTCGTTGCTGGTCACCTTCGGGCTGACCGGCATCGTCGAGGCGCTGATCCAGACCATCTGGACGGCAGACTTCCGCAAGCTCGAGTCGAGCTACGGCGAGCACAACTTCAAGGTCGCCGGGCTGTACGTGCCGTTGCCCGAGCTGATCACGCTGGGTCTGGCGGTGAGCCTGTCCTTTGTGGTGTGGGCGGTGCTGCGCTACACGGACCTGGGCAAGGCGCTGCGCGCCTCGGCCGAGGACTCGGCCGTGGCCGCCGCCTTCGGCATCAACGAGAAACGCAATGCGCTGCTGCTGGCCGGCACCTGTTCTGCCCTGGCCAGCATTGCCGGTGTGTGCCTGGCGCTGGGCTTCACGCTCGCGCCGTCGCAGATCTATGCCTGGATCGGCGTGGTCTTCGCCGCAGTGATGCTGGGCGGCCTGGGCCGCGCGCTGGCGCCGCTGATCGCCGGCATCGTCATCGGTGTCAGCGAGGCGGTGACGATGGCGGTGACCGCGCCGTCGTGGGCGCCGCTGGTGTCGTTCACGCTGCTCATCGCCATCCTGCTGTTCCGACCGGGGCGCGCGGCATGAGCGCGCCGGGCCGTTCCCAAGCGCTCATCCCGGAGCACGCCGTGCGTAGGGTAGCGCAGTGAGCAGCCGCTCCACCGCCAGCGTGGCCGCGGCTCCAATGGCCGCGGCCGTCGGGCCGCGTGAACCGAGCCGCTGGCGCATCCCGCTGGCCATCGTCGCGCTGGGCGCCGCATTGGCCTTCGTGCCCGCGCTCGGGTTGCCGGCCTTCTACGACTCGCTGCTGTACCTGATCCTGCACTGGATCGTGCTCGCCACGTCGTGGAACATCCTGTCGGGCTACACCGGCTACTTCTCCTTCGGCCACGGCGCCTTCTTCGGCGCCGGCATCTACACCAGCGCCACGCTGATGTCGCGCTGGGACTGGCCCTTCCTGTGGACGCTGCCGGTGGCCGCGGCGGTGGCCTGCGTGCTGGGCGTGGTGGTCGGCGCCATCGTCTTCCGCGTCAAGGGCATCCGCGGCGAGGTCTTCGCGCTGCTGACGCTGGCCGTGACCTTCGTGCTCGGCACCATCATCGTCAACACGCCGATCGACGGCGGCAACGGCGTGTCGCTGGCCGCGGTGGCCATCCCCAAGTTCGGGCCGACGCCGTCGTCCACCTTCTACCTGCTGGCGCTGATCGCGGCGACCGCAACGCTGCTGGTGGCCTGGGCCATTGCCGTGTCCAAGCTCGGCGCCGGCCTGTTCGCGATCCACGACGACGAGGACGCGGCCGAGGTCATGGGCGTGCCCACCTACCGCTACAAGCTCGTCGCGCTGGCGATCTCGTGCTCGCTGGCCGGCGTGGCCGGCGGCATCCATGCGCTGTTCCTCAACTACGTGACGGTGGGCGAAGTCTTCACCATCACCGTGCCGCTGACCGTGGTGCTGATGAGTGTGCTCGGCGGCACACGCCACTGGGCCGGGCCGGCGGTCGGCGCGGTGGTCATCACGCTGCTGCTGTACAGCTTTACCGCCGCCGACTACGCGGTGGCCGGCAAGGCGATGATCGGCGTGATCCTCATCGCCGCCATCCTGTTCATGCCCGACGGCATCCTGCCGCGCTTGCAGCGGCTATGGCAGCGCCGCCGCAGCGACCGGCCAGCGCCGCCGCTGGCACGAGCGCCGTTGCCCACCGTGCCGGCGCACGGCAGTGCCGCGGCAGTGGGCGGCGTGCTGTTGCAGGCCCGTGGCTTGGCCAAGTCCTTCCGCGGCGTCAAGGCGCTGGCGGGCGTGGATGTGGAAGTGCGGCGCGGCGAGATCCTCGGCCTGCTCGGACCCAACGGCTCGGGCAAGTCCACCTTCATCAATGTCGTCAGCGGCCACTTCCTGCCCAGCGGCGGCAGCGTGGTCTTCGAGGGCAAGGAACTGGCCGGCCGCGCCGCGCACCGCATCGCCAGCGCAGGCATCTCGCGCACCTACCAGATCCCGCGTCCCTTTGCGCACCAGACGGTGCTGGACAACGTGGCGCTGGCGGCGATGTTCGGCGGCGGCATCAACACGCCGGCCGCGGCGCGGCGCGAGGCGATGAGCTGGCTGGTCTTCGCCGGCCTGCAGGACAAGGCGCTGGATCGGCCCGATGCGCTCAACCTGCACCAGCGCAAGTTCCTGGAGCTGGCGCGCGCGCTGGCCTCGCGCCCGCGCCTGGTGCTGCTGGACGAGGTGCTGTGCGGGTTGACGCCCAGCGAGATCGACGATGCGGTGGCGCTGGTGCGGCGCATCCGCGACCAGGGCTCGACGGTGGTCTTCGTCGAGCACGTGATGCGCGCGGTGATGGCGCTGACCGACCGTGTCGTCGTCTTCGACCACGGCGAATTGCTCGCCGAGGGCCTGGCCAGCGAGGTGATGCAGCGCCCCGAGGTGATGCGCGCCTACCTGGGCCAGGCGGACGTGGACAGCGGCCATGCTTGAAGTCCACGACCTGCAGGTCGCCTACGGCCAGGCGCGCGCGTTGTGGGGCGTGTCCTTCGAACTGCGCGGGAACGAGCTGCTGTGTGTCGTCGGCCCCAACGGCGCCGGCAAGACCACGCTGATCAACACGCTGGCCGGCATGTTGCGTGCGAGTGCAGGGCGCATCGTCTTCGAGGGCCGCGACATCACGGCGCTGCCGCCGCACCGCTTCTGCGAGGCCGGCATCGCCATCGTGCCCGAGGGGCGGCGGCTGTTCGCATCGATGAGCGTGCGCGAGAACCTGGAAATCGGCAGCTTGCTGCCCGGCGCCAAGGCGCAGCGCGCGCCGTCGATGGACGCGGTGCTGGCGCTGTTCCCGGCACTGCAGCCCAAGCTGGGGCAGGCTGCCGGCGAGCTGTCGGGCGGGCAGCAGCAGATGGTGGCCATCGGCCGTGCACTGATGGCGCGGCCGCGGCTGCTGCTGCTGGACGAACCCTCGCTGGGGTTGTCGCCGTTGATCGTGCACGAGATGTTCGCCGCCATCCGCCGCATCAACGAGCAGGGCACCGCCGTGCTGCTGGTGGAGCAGAACGTGGCCATGGCACTGCGCGTTTCGCAGCGCGCCTATGTGCTGGAAGAAGGACGCATGGTGGCCGATGGCACGCCGGACGAGCTGATGCAGCGCGACGAGGTGCGCCGCGCCTACCTGGGGGTGTGAAGTGCTGTTCGTGCTGCATCTGCTCGACAAACCCGCTTCGGCCGATCTGCGCCAGCGCGTGCGGCCCGAGCACAAGGCCTACCTGGCGCAGGTGGCTGATCGCATCGCTTTCGCCGGGCCGCTGCTGCACGACGACGGCGATACGATGCTCGGCAGCCTGCTGGTAATCGACTTCGCGTCGCGCGACGCGCTGCAGGCCTGGCTGGCCGACGAACCCTTCACGCGCACCGGGTTGTATGCGGCCGTCGAGATCCATGCCTTCGTCAACCTGTGGCCGCAGCGTGCCGGCTTCCCGCCCTGACAACCCCATGCCTGCCGGGTGATCGCGGGTCCAACACCACCAGGAGAAGAGAACCATGTGCAGACTCTGCGATGAAGGAAAGCCCCAGGACCACGCATCGAGCAACGAGCAACGCTGGAACTCGCGCCGCGGGTTCCTGAAGGCGGGCAGCGCCGGCACCGTCGCCGCCGGAGCGATGGCAATGTTCCATGGGCCGGCGGCCGAGGCGCACGACGAGCGCGAGCCCGAGGACAGCGGCCAGCGCGGCCGGCGCTATGTCATCCGCGGCGGCGCCGTGATGTCGGTGGACCCGAAGGTCGGCGACTTTGCCCGCGCCGACGTGCTGGTCGAGGGCAAGAAGATCGTGGCGGTTGGTCCGAACCTGAACGCCGGCGGCGCCGGCGAGATCGACGCCCGTGGGCGCATCGTGATGCCGGGCTTCGTCGATACCCACCACCATCTATTCGAGACGGCGCTGCGCAGTTTCCTGGCCGACGGGTTGCTGCTGAACTATCTCGACCCCGGCGTCACCACGCAGAACTACTTCGAGAAGATCCTGTCGACCTTTGCGCCGGTGTACCGGCCGCAGGACGTCTACATCAGCGAGCTGTTCGGCTCGCTCAGCCAACTGGACGCCGGCGTGACAACGGTGCACGACATCTCGCAGATCCACCACTCGCCGCAGCACAGCGACGCCGCGATCCAGGCGCTGAAGGACTCGGCCCGCCGGGCCGTGTTCGGCTACTTCGAAAGCGCCGGCGGCGTGCCCGGCAATCAGTACCCGGCCGACGCCCGGCGCATCAAGAAGCGCTACTTCAGCTCCAGCGACCAGCTGCTGTCGATGTCCATGGGTGGCGAGATCTACCTGCCGGGCTACGAGGCCGCGTGGACGATCGGACGCGAGCTCGGCCTGCCGGTGGCCGCGCACATCGTCGGCACCTTCGGCATGCGTGGGGAGTTCGACAAGCTGGCGGCGGCCGGCGCCTTCGGCCCGGACAACTTCTTCATCCACATGACCGGCATGTCGGATTTCGCCTGGCAGAGGGCACGCGATGCCGGTGTAGCCGTGTCGCTGGCCGTGCCGATCGAGATGAACATGGCCCATGGCACGCCACCCATCATCAAGGCGCTTCAGCTGGGCTTTCGGCCATCGTTGTCCACCGACGTGGAGTGCACGCTGACCGCCGACCTGTTCACGCAGATGCGCACGGCCATGGCCTTGCAGCGCATGTTCGTCAACGCCAACAAGCTTGGCGAAACCAACATGCCGCCCACCCAGGGCCTGCGGCTGGCAACGACGCGAGATGCGATCGAATGGGCGACCCTCAACGGTGCCCGCGATCTTCGCCTGGACAAGAAGGTCGGCTCGCTCGTGCCGGGCAAGGAAGCCGACATCATCATCCTCGATGCCGAGGCGATCAACGTTGCGCCGCTGAATCACGTGCCCGGCGCCGTCGTGTCCTTGATGGACCGGACCAATGTCGAGACCGTGATCGTCGCGGGCCAGGTACGCAAGTGGAAGGGCAGGATGAAGAACGTCAATCTGATTCGGTTGCGCCGCGAGCTGGAAGACTCGCGCGACTATCTGTTCGCGCAGGCCGGCATCCCGCAGAACCTGTTCCGCGCACCCTGAATTCACGAGGAGGCCCCTGATGCTTTTTCCCACCACCATCGTCGGCAGCTTTCCGCAGCCCGACTGGCTGATCGACCGCGAGAAACTCGCCGGGCGCTTCCCGCCGCGGGTGCGGGCGCGCGAGCTGTGGCGCATCCCGCCGCAGTACCTGAACGAGGCGCAGGACGACGCCACGCTGATCGCTATCCGCGCGCAGGAGGAGGCCGGGCTGGACATCGTCAGCGACGGCGAGATCCGGCGCGAGAGTTATTCCAACCGTTTCGCCACCGCGTTGGACGGCGTTGACCTGGACCAACCGG
The DNA here is from genome assembly GCA_018261815.1 of Pseudomonadota bacterium. Taxonomy (GTDB): domain Bacteria; phylum Pseudomonadota; class Gammaproteobacteria; order Burkholderiales; family Burkholderiaceae_C; genus Rubrivivax. The sequence goes on along the minus strand of JAGTRL010000087.1, from coordinate 1,627 downwards.
GCACCGCGCTGGACCGCTCCGGCCACCCGAACCCGGTGCCGCGCATCGTCGGCAGGATCCGCCGCCGCCATGCGGTGGAGGTGGAGGACCTGAACTTCCTGCGCGCGCACACCGACCGCAGGATCAAGATCACCGTGCCAGGGCCCTTCACCATGCTGCAGCAGGCGCAGAACGATTTCTACGCCAACGAGGAAGAAGCGGCGATGGACTACGCCGAGGCGGTGAACGCGGAGATCAAGGACCTGTTCGCTGCTGGCGCCGACGTAGTGCAGATCGACGAGCCCTACATGCAGGCGCGACCGGAGAAGGCGCGCCAGTACGGCCTGGCCGCGCTGAACCATGCGCTGCAGGGCGTGCAGGGCACGACGGCAGTGCACATCTGCTTCGGCTATGCGGCCATCATCCACCAGCGGCCCAGCGGCTATTCCTTCCTGCCCGAGTTGGCGCAATGCAGCTGCCGGCAGGTGTCGATCGAGACCGCGCAATCGAATCTGGACTGCTCGGTGCTGCAGTCGCTGGGCGACAAGCAGGTGATGGTAGGCTGCATTGACCTGTCCGACCCACAGGTGGAAAGCGCCGCCACTGTAGTGCAGCGCATCGAGCGCGCTCTGCCCTACATCAAACCGGAGAACGTGATCCTGGCGCCGGACTGCGGCATGAAGTACCTGTCGCGCGAGACAGCCATAGGCAAGCTGCGTGCGATGGTCGACGCGGCGCAGATCCTTCGCAAGCGCTACGAGTAGAAAAGCGGCCTACGCGCAGCAGGGGTCGTTCGCCCATATGGCTTCGCGGGCAGATTGACTACGGGTGGGTTCGATCTGCGGCTTGATTCATCCTAAGCCGGCAGAGCCGGAACCAAACAGGTAATACGATGCCGGGCGAACGCATGGCGAGGTGAGCGACCATGGCTGCGACGGCACTGACGGATCGATATGCGGCGAACCTTCACGGCGTGCTGTCGTGCTACGACAGGATCATCGTGACGGGCACTCTGCCTGGGGCGTGCTACGCGGGTGGGATGACGAGCTTTCTGTACTCGCGCGGTATCCGCATCTTTGACTACCCGCGCTTTGCCGAGCCGCTGCGCGAGCGCATCCGCGAGCGTGCGCAGCAGGTTTGCGAGGCCGCTGGCGTGCAGATCGAGCACGTCAACAAGTGCCACATCCGCAAGGAGGACCTGGTGGCGCGCGTGCTGGCTGTGCGGGGTGACGCGCCGGGGCTGGTGCATGTGATCTCGGCAATGGAGGCCTGCCCGAGCTACAAGCCCTGGCTGGACAAGAGCAATGGCCATGTCTACCTGCGAGCCGACCAGGGCAAGTGCCTGCACTACTACTTCTACTTCATCGACGAGGACTTCGGCCTGTGCTACCTGCGTGTGCCGACCTGGGCGCCGTTCGGGCTGCAGTTCTACTGCAACGGCCACAGCGCGTTGGCGCGCTCGCTCAGGCGCGAGGGTATCGAGTTCGTGCAGGAGGACAACGCCTTCTTGCGCGTGGCGAACTTGGCTCGCGCGCAGGCGCTGGCCGACACCTTCAACCCCGAACGATTGCACTGGCGCCTGAGGCGCTATGCGCACTGGCTGTGCCCGGTGGCCGACGTGTTCGCCCAGGACGACTGGCACTGGAGC
>JAGTRL010000446.1 GCA_018261815.1 Pseudomonadota bacterium | reverse complement strand
ATGGCGCTCGAAGCGCTCCTTCAGCTTGGCACCGAAGACTTCGCTGACATGGTGAGGCGTCGGCGGTTTGCCGGGTGCATGCTCGTAGTCCTGGTGGATGTAGTCATCGGCCATCTGCGCCAGGCTGACCGCTGGGTCGTCCAGGCAGGCGCTGGCCATGCGCCAGGCGCCGATGGAGGCGCCCAGCAGGTGCACGTGCTGCGTGCTGCGCCTCAGCCAGTCGCCGAAGATGAAGCGGTCCAGCCCGTTCAGGATCAGCCCTTTCGGGCCGCCGGCCGCCGCGGGGATGACGCGCACGTCGGCCGACTGCAGCCCGCGCTCGCGAAGATGTTTCAAGGCCGTCGCGCCGGCATGGATCTGCAAGGCCTTCATGGCCGGCGACTGTAAGCGCTACGATGCGGCGATGAGCCACGAACACCACGACCACGAGCACAGTGAACTCGGTGAAATGGACCTGCGCGTGCGCGCGCTGGAATCGGTGCTGGCGCAAAAGGGCTACATCGACCCGGCCGCACTCGATGTGCTGATCGACACCTACCAGACCAAGATCGGCCCGCGCAACGGCGCCCGCGTCGTCGCCCGCGCCTGGGCCGATGCGGCCTACCGCGACTGGCTGCGGCGCGACGCCACCGCGGCCATCGCCTCGCTGGGCTACAGCGGCCGCCAAGGCGAGCACATGGTGGTGCTGGAGAACACGCCGCAGCGCCACCACATGGTCGTGTGCACGCTGTGCAGCTGCTACCCATGGCCGGTGCTAGGCCTGCCGCCCACCTGGTACAAGAGCGCGCCCTACCGCTCGCGCGCGGTGAAAGACCCGCGCGGCGTGCTTGCCGACTTCGGCGTGACGCTGCCCGAGTCCACCGAGATCCGCGTCGTCGATTCCACCGCCGAAGTGCGCTACCTGGTGCTGCCGATGCGCCCGGCCAGCACCGAGGGGTTCAGCGAAGAACAACTGGCCGCGCTCGTGACCCGCGATTCGATGATCGGCACCGGCCTGCCGCTGGAGCCGGCGCCATGACTTACCTGAGCCACGCCGACCTGGGCGGCCGGCCCAATGCCGAACGCGTGCAGCCCGAAGCCGAAGGCGAGCTCTTCCACGCCGGCTGGGAACCGCGCGCGCTGGCCGTGACGCTGGCCATGGGCGCCACCGGCAGCTGGAACATCGACATGAGCCGCGCCGCTCGCGAGACGCTGCCCGACTATGCCAGCCTGAGCTATTACCAGATCTGGATCGGCGCGCTGGAAAAGCTGCTGGCCGAACGCAATCTCGTGCGGCCGGACGAGTTGCAGGCCGGCCGCGCGCTGCACCCGCCGCAGCCAGTCGCGCGCGTGCTGCAGGCCGACGCGGTGCCCGAGGCGCTGGCCAAGGGTTCGCCCACCGAGCGCCCGGCCACGGCGCCCGCGCGTTTCCTGGTGGGCGATGTAGTGCGCACACGGGCGCAACGTGTCGACCACCACACCCGCCTGCCGGGCTACGCCCATGGCAGGCACGGCGTCATCGAAAGCGTGCAGGGCATGCATGTCTTCGCCGACAGCCATGCGCAGGGCCTGGGCGAACAGCCGCAGTGGCTGTACCGGGTGGCCTTCAGCGGCACCGAGCTGTGGGGTGTGGACGCCGCACCCGGCACCAGCGTGGCCTTCGACGCCTGGGAGAGTTACCTGGAGCCGGCCGCATGACGACGATGCTGCTGCCCGGCATGCCGCAGAACTGCGGCGAACCGGTGTTCGCCGAACCCTGGCAGGCGCAGGCCTTCGCGATGGCGCTGGCACTGCACCAGCGCGGCCTGTTCAGCTGGCCGGAATGGGCCGACGCGTTGTCGAAGCAGATCGCGGCAGCGCAGGCCGCCGGCGATGCTGACCTGGGCGACACCTACTACCGGCACTGGCTGGCCGCGCTGGAAGCGCTGGTCGCCGTCAAGGGCGCCAGCTCGGCCGCCGAGCTGGCTCGCTACCGCGACGCCTGGGACCATGCCGCCGACCGCACTCCGCACGGCCGGCCGATCGAGTTGCGGAGCGAGGACTTCTCAGCGCCCTGAGCGCAGCTTGGCGAAGGCCTCGGCCATGGCCGAGCCGGTTTGCGGCGCTGCCGGCCGCACCCTTTCGCCGCGCGCGGCCGGTTTGAAGCTGCTGTCGACCGCCTTCGGTGCCGGCTTCGTATCCAGCTTCATCGTCAACGCGATTCGCTTGCGCGCCAAGTCCACCTCGACCACGCGCACCTTGACGATGTCGCCGGTCTTGACGATCTCGCGTGCGTCGCTGACGAAGCGATTGGCCAGCTGGCTCACGTGCACCAGCCCGTCCTGGTGCACGCCCAGGTCGACGAAGGCGCCGAACTGGGCCACGTTGCTGACGGTGCCTTCCAGCAGCATGCCGGGCTTCAGGTCCTGCAGGTCGTTGACGCCTTCGTTGAAGCGCGCCACCTTGAAGTCCGGGCGCGGGTCGCGGCCCGGTTTTTCCAGCTCGCCCAGGATGTCCTTGACGGTGATGGCACCGAAGCGCTCGTCGGCAAAGGCCTCGGGCTTCAGCGACTTGAGCACGTCCGATGCGCCCATCAGCCGCTCGATTGGCCGGCCGGTGGCGCTGATCATCTTTTGCACCAGCGCGTAGGTCTCCGGGTGCACACCAGTCATGTCCAGCGGGTT
>JAGTRL010000445.1 GCA_018261815.1 Pseudomonadota bacterium | reverse complement strand
GTTCAGCGTTGCCTTAGCGCTACCTCCGGTGCGCACAAGGGGTAGATGCGGCAGTGGCCGGATCGCCCCTTCGACCAGGTCGCCCCAAGCTCGAACCAGAGCCAAGGTCGCTCGATCGACACTGGGGTAACAATGGCGATCACTGCTTGGGCCACACCAAGCTTGTGTTCGATATCAGATAGCCAGTCGGCACCGACATTGATCGCGCCTGGTGAACTCGTGCAGAACACATTCACGCCATCGGCAAATACCTTCTCGATCTCTTGCTTTACCGCGTTTGCGAACTCACCGTCGGAAGACGCGTGGCTTATGAATAGGATTGGTTTGACGATCTGATGTTCACTCATGCGCGTGACCGTACCCGGCGGGGAGTTGGCGAGCCTATTGATGTTGGGCGACTTGCGGCCGTATCCGGATATTGGCGCAGGCCGTGCGCATACAACCGGTTGGTAGCGTACCTCTTGCGCCCTAAGGCCAACGCATCCCGCGGACATGGTAGCAAGGCCTGCATGGCGCGTCGACGGTGAACGGCGGTTCGCTGCGTTGTTGCCCGATGCGTTCGGGCGCACCAGCTTCAGCCGGCAAATCGCCCCGGCGCATAGGCATCGAGCGACAGCGACGGTCGCGTTCCGATCACCAACTCAGCCACCAGCTGCCCGGTGTGTGGCGCACCGGTCAGCCCCAGGTGCCCATGGCCGGTGGCGACGAAGATGCACGACTGGCCCGGCACCGCGCCGATCGCCGGTAGGCTGTCGGGCAGCCCCGGCCGCGGCCCCATCCAGCGGCTGCCCTGCTGCAGCCGCGCCGTGGGAAACAGCCGCTGTGCATGGCGCTGCAGGGCTTCAGCGCGGCGCCAGTCGGGCGCATCGTCGGCAACGCCCAGCTCTTCGGTGCCGGCCACGCGCAGGCCCATTTCCATGTCGGTGACGGCAAAGTGCGCCTCGATGTCGGTGACCACATGGTTCAGCCGGATGCCGCTGTCGCCGTAGGTCAGGTGGTAGCCGCGCTCGGCGATCAGCGGCAGCTTCAGCCCCAGCGGCCGCAGCAGGTGGCCCGACCAGGCACCGGCGGCCACCACCACCGCGTCCGCCTGCAGCGCCTCAGCGCCGATGTGCAGCTGCACGCCGTCCGCGCCCGGTTGCAGCGCATTCACCTCGGCCCGGCGCAGTGTGCCGCCCATGCGCTGCAGCAGCGCCGCGTAGGCCTGCACCAGGCGCAGCGGGTTCACGCAGCAGCCCATCGGGCCCATGCGCACCCCGCGCACGTAGTCGGCGGACAGCGCGGGCTCGGCCTCGCGCAGCGCTGCGCCTTCCAGCAGTTCCACCTGCGCGCCGCGCTGCTGGCGCAGCCGCCAGGCCAGCCCGTGCTGCAGGTCGATGCCGGCGGCGCGGCGGTGCACGTACAGGCCGGGCGTCGCACGCACCAGCTCCGGGGTGCCGGCTTCGGCGGCCAGCGCCTGGTGGCGCAGCAGCGTGCTGCCGTACAGCGCCTTCATCGCATCGGCGATGCGCATCACGCGATCGATGCTCGAGGCCTGCTGCAGCCGCCACAGCCAAGGCAGGCTGTGTGGCAGCGAGCCGGCGCGCAGCGTCAAAGGGTTGCTGCCATCGAACAGCATGCGCGGCAGCTGCCGCGCCAACCCGGGCAGGCCGATGGGCACCACCGCCTGCGCCGCCAGGATGCCGGCATTGCCGAAGGAGCAGCCCTGGCCCGGCTCCAGCCGGTCGACCACCGTCACCTGCAGGCCGCGGCGGCGCAGCTCGATGGCGCAGCAGATGCCGACGATGCCGGCGCCGATGACGATGGCGTGGCGGGGGGTGTCCATCGGCAGTTCGGCGTGTGTGCAAAAGGGGCGCCATGCTAGGGCACAACCCTCGGCAAAGCGGTCTGCCGCGCGGTTCAGAATGGCCCTGTCGCGACCGCCGCATCCTGCCCACACTGGGCTGCGCCCACGTGCCGCCCCTGCGGCCTTTCACCCCCACGGAGACATGACCATGCCGGACTCGCTGTTCACCCGCAAGACCTTGTCCCTCGCCGTGCTGGCGCTGGCTTCGACCATGGCCATGGCGCAGGAGCTGACGGTCACGTCCTTCGGCGGCGCCTACCAGGACGGGCAGAGCAAGGCGCTGTTCCAGCCTGCGGCCAAGGCCATGAACATCAAGGTCAAGGAAGAGACCTACACCGGCATCGCCGACCTGCGGCTGAAGGTCAAGGCCGGCGCCAACACCTGGGACGTGGTGGCCAGCGGCTCGGGCAGCGCGGCGCGCGCCGGTGCCGAGGGCATTCTGGAGAAGCTGGACTACAAGATCATCGACATCAGCAACTTCGCACCCGGCATGGCCAGCGAGTGGTGCGTCGGCGGCGACGTGTTTTCCACCGTGCTGGCCTGGAACACCAAGACCTACGGCGACAAGGGCCCGCAGAGCTGGGCCGACTTCTGGGACGTGAAGAAGTTTCCCGGCAAGCGCGCCTACCGCAAGGGCGTGGCCGGCGCGCTGGAGCCGGCGCTGCTGGCCGATGGCGTGCCGCCGGAGAAGGTGTACGAGGTGTTGTCCACGCCGGCCGGCATCGAGCGCGCCATCAAGAAGATCAAGGAGCTCAAGCCGCACATCGCCGTGTGGTGGAGCTCGGGCGCGCAACACGC
>JAGTRL010000086.1 GCA_018261815.1 Pseudomonadota bacterium | reverse complement strand
CCGGAGCACACCGAAGGCGGCCCGCTGAGCAAGATGATGAAGCCGGGCATCGGCAGCTACGACCGCTTCAAGCAGCTGTTCGACAAGTTCAGCGCCGAGGCCGGCAAGCAACAGTTCCTGATCCCGTACTTCATCGCCGCGCACCCGGGCACCAGTGACGAGGACATGATGCACCTGGCGCTGTGGCTGAAGAAGAACGGCTTCCGCGCCGACCAGGTGCAGACCTTCTACCCCAGCCCGATGGCCACGGCCACGGCGATGTACCACTCGGGCCGCAACCCACTCAAGGGCCTCAGCCGCGACCCGCAGCGCGCCGAGAAGGTGGACATCGTGCGCGGTGAGCGCCGCCGTCGCCTTCACAAGGCCTTCCTGCGCTACCACGATGCCCACAACTGGCCGCTGCTGCGCGAGGCGCTGATGGCCATGGGCCGCGCTGACCTGATCGGCAATGGCAAGCAGCACCTGATCCCCAGCTTCCAGCCGGTGATGGCGGTTGACTACAGCAGCGCGCGTCGCAAGAACTCAACGCCCGCCGCGCCGAAGCCTGGCCAGATGCTGACGCAGCACACCGGGCTGCCGCCGCGGGCGCTGGGCGTTGGCGTGCGCCACAAGAAGGCGGCGATGGCGCCGCGGCGCAAGGCGCGTTAGGACAAACCCGCGACTGCGGCGTGACGCCCCAGCGACTGCGGCGCGCAAACCACACAACACGCTCCAGGCGGCGCCGCCTTGCGCTGGCACAGGCCCTGCCTCGCCGACTGTGACTTATGCTTGATGCAGCTTGGGGCCGGCAACTGGGCTCCATGACTAGAACAGTCGTTGGGGAATGCATCGATGAGCAGTTGCACGTTGGGGTTTGCGCTCCGGCCCGTGGCGTCGCACGACGATCTGCTGGACGCCTGTGCAGTGCGCGCCCAGGCCTATGGCCACCATCTGCCCGAGATGGGACCGCGCCTCGCGCAACCCGACGCCCTGGACCAAGCCGATGGGACCACGGTGTTCGTGTGTCGCGACAAGGTCAGCGGCCAAGCCACCGGCACGATGCGCATCCAGACCAGCCACCCGGGCCCGCTGATGATGGAGCAGAGTGTCACGCTGCCCGCCTGGCTGGCTGTGGCGCCGCGCGCCGAGATCACGCGCCTTGCGGTGAGCGTCGGTGCCGACCCGCTGACCAAACTGTGCCTGATGAAGGCCAGCTACCTGTTCTGCATGGCGCAGCAGGTGCAATGGATGGTCATCGGCGCGCGCAACGACGCCCTGATCCGCAACTACCGGCGCCTTGGGTTCCTGGACGCGCTGGGCCGCGACGAACTCGTGCCGCTGGGCCACACCGGCGGCCTGATGCACCGCATACTGGCATTCGACGTCGCCTCTGCCGAGCGCACTTGGTCGGCGGCGCGACACCCGCTGTATGGCTTCATGGTGCAGACGGCACATCCGGATCTGGAGATCGCCCTGTCGCCGCAACCGCAGCCCCACTCGCCGCTGCCGTGGCGCGTGCTCATTCAGATGGCGGCGGCCTGAGGCGCTACGCCGATTGCACGGCCGGCTCGCGCTGGTGCAGCCAGCGGCCGAGCACCTGGCCCAGTTCTTCCTTTGTGTAGGGCTTGGACATGAAGTCGTCCATGCCCGCATTCAGGCACAGCTGACGGTTGATGTCGGAGGTGGTCGCGGTCAGTGCGATCACCGGCACCCGCATCAGGCCCAGGCTGCGCTCCTGCGTGCGGATCTCGCGCGTCGCTGCCATGCCGTCCATCGTGGGCATGCGGCAGTCCATCAGCACCAGGTCGGGCCGGTCGATGTCGCGCAGAGCATGGCGTACGGCCTGGCGGCCGTCCTTCACACGTTCGACAGTCACGCCCATGTGCTCCAGATAGGCCGTGGCAATGACGGCATTCACGTCGTCGTCTTCGGCAATCAACACGCGGCAGAGTCCAGCGGCTGCCGGAGTGTCCGGGCGCTGCGGGCTCACCGCGACGGCCTCGAGAGGCGCAGCCGAAGGCAGCAGCGCGGTGAACAGCGCGCAGGTGCCGACGCCGACGGTACTGCGGACGCTTATGTCGCCGCCCATCGCCCTGGCCACGTCGCGCGCAATCGTCAGGCCCAGCCCGGTGCCCTCGAACGGCCGCGACGAGGCGCCGCCGACCTGCCTAAAGGCTTCGAACACATGCACCAGGTCGGATGCGTCGATGCCAGGGCCGGTGTCCTGTACCTCGGCGCAGAGGCGACCGCTGTCGGCATCGCGCATCAGCGTCAGCGTGATCGAACCCTTCTGCGTGAACTTGACGGCGTTGCCGAGCAGGTTGTGCAGCACCTGGCGTACGCGCGCCGGATCGCCGGTGACCCAGCAAGGCGCGTCCAATTGAATGTTGAGGGTGAACTCCAACCCCTTGTCGACGGCGCGTACCGTGTACAAGTCGGCCAGGTTCTGCACCACCGCACCGAGTTCGAAGCGCTCCCTGCGCATTGCAAACTGGCCGGCCTCGATGCGCGAGATATCCAGCAAGTCATTGATCAGTCCCAGCAGGTGCGTGCCGGAGGACTCAATCAGCTCCAGGCGGCGGGCCACGGTGCCGTCCTGGGCCTCCAGGTGCAGCAACCTCGTCACGCCCAGGATGCCGTGCAGCGGGGTGCGAAGTTCATGGCTGACATTGCTGATGAACTGTGTCTTCACCGCGCTCTGGCGCAGCGCCAGCTTCAGCGCCTCGTCCTTGGCTACCGTCAACGATTGCGCGTGCAGGCGAAGGATCAGGCCGTCGACCAGGCGTTTCTCCGATGCCATGGCGGTGGCCAGAAGCAGTCCCAGTAGCAGCATCAGCCCGGTGCCGCCGATCGAACCGAACTCGTCGCCGCGCAGGAACAGGCCCAGCGCCGACATCAGCAGCATCGGTATGACGTAGGCCGCGGTGGAGCGCTTGCTGAACTGCAGGCCGAAGGTGGCGACGCAGGACACGCAGGCCATGATCGCGCCGACCAGCGAGGCCAGTGGGATCGGCGACGACATCAGCAGCATGCCGGCGATGCCCCAGACAATGCCGTCGGCGAGCAGCCAACCGTCGGTGATGCGGCTCCAGCGCGCGCCGCCCGGGCGACCCAGCTTGTCGTAGCGCAGGCTGATGTAGATGCGTGCCACGGCCACCGCCAGCTTGGCCACCAGCCAGGCGTCGACCAGCCACGCCGACACCGGGTTGTCGCGCAGCTGCAGTGCCATGAACACCGCAAAGGCCGTGGCGACCAGCGTGCCCAGCCGGGTGTGACCGAGCACCATGTTCAGCTGCTCGTCGCCGACCGCCGGGCGCAGCGCCGGGTCGATCTTCAGCCCGAAACGCTCGCCGAAGCGCGAGGGCCGGAACGGCCGCGACAGCGCGGCCGGCGGCTGCGGCAGTGAAGGAATGCGTGCGCCGCTCACGACTCGATGGTCAAGGCGTCGAAGCCCGACGGCACCTCGATGCGCAGGTTCTCGCAGGTCGAGCGGAACAGCGCCATGCGCTCGCTTGCGGCCAGTCCCGGCGAGCCGCCGGTGAGTTCGTGCGCGAACTGGGCCATCGCCTCGTGCCGGTAGCGCGCCAGCGAGCGTTGCCAGTCGCGCAGCAACTGCAGCTTCACGAGGCTGGGGCAATGCCGGAACTCGTCGCTCAGCAGCACCGATCCGCGGCCCAGTTCCAGGTCGGCGAACAGACCCGGCAACGGCATCTGGAACTCGTCGGGATCGGAGGTGCCGGCACGGCCGGCCTGGACGCTGCTGCGCGCAATCTCGCTCATCGCTGTGGTCCCACGCCCAAGAGCGCACCTTCTCGGTTGCGGCGTCGTCGGGTTGCGCCAGGGCGGCCCGCTTCGCTTTGTCATTGCCGGCAGCCCTGTGGCCGACGGCGCTTTCAGCCCCGCTGCGCAGGGAATTCACGGGCCGCCTTGGAGCGTCCACCCGCAGAGCCTGCGCGTACGGGTGATGATGCCATCGGCACTGCAACAAAAGGCGTCAACTATTGCGCGCTATTGCGTGCGTCGGCGAACAAGTCGGGCTCGGTCGACAGGCAAGCGCGTTCGATCGTCAGCAACTGCAGCTTGGTGCGCAGTCCGCCGCGTGCGGAGAAGCCGCCGGGCTGCCCATTGGCGCCAAGCACGCGGTGACATGGCACCAGCGGCGCAAAGCGGTTGCGTGCCATCGCCTGCCCGACCACGCGCGCCAGGTGCCGGTCGCCCAGCCGCTCGGCTACCTCGCCATAGCTCAGCGTGTTGCCACAGGGGATGCGGCGCACGATTTCGTAAATGCGGGCATGCAGTTCGGGAATGCCGCGCAGGTCCAGCGGCAGTGGTGTCAGGTCGACCCGCGCGCCGCTCAACAGTGCCGCGACCCCGTCGATGGCCTGCTGTGCCAGCCCCGAGGGCACGGTCTCGACTGCAGCGGGCGCCTGTCTCAGCAGGCGCTGCCGCGTCGTCGCAAGGTCGACCTCGGGCAGCTGCACGGCGCGCAGCCCGCGTGTGCCCCAGGCCACGCCGCAGCGGCCCAGCGCGGTGTCGAAAAGTGCATAGGAAAACTCCGTCATGGCACAGGGTAGGGCCGATTCAGGCGCGCCGCCGCCGCCGCCACACGGCCCAGGCGACGGCCGCGAGCAGCGCGGCGCCAAACACGCCTTCCTCCCCCGAGCGCAGGTCGACCAGCAGCCATTGCAACGCGTTGCCGAACTGGTAGCCCAGCAGGCAGAAGGCCACGGCCCACAGCGCCGCGCTGATCATGTTCAGCAGCGCGAAGCGCCAGCGCCAGATGCCCAGCGCGCCCAGCGCGATCGGCCCGGCGGTGCGCAGGCCGTAGAGGAAGCGCACGCTCAGGACCGTGGCGTTCGGATGCCGCTGCAGCATCGGCCGGATTCGCCCGACGTGCGCGGCCAGCGACGGGTAGCGCCCCAGCAGCGCTTGGCCATGGCGCCGCCCAAGGTAGAAGCAGAACTGGTCGCCGAGGGTGCTGGCGACGAAGGCGATGGCCATCACCTCGGGCAGTTTCAGCAGCCCGCGGTGTGCGGCGAAGCCGGCCACCAGCAACACCGACTCGCCTTCGGCCAAGGCGCCGACGAACACGAAGGCATAGCCGTACTGCGCCAGCAATGCGCCGATCTCCATGCGCGGCATTGTGCAGTGGCCCCATGCGGCCGCCGGAGTGCGAATCCGCTACCCTAGCCGGCCTTGCCACGCGCACGGAGACCGCGTTGTTCGCCGCCTTCGAAAGACTCGTCCCGCCCTATCCCGACGGCGAACCGATGCTGCCGCCGCGTGGCTTTCTGCCCTTCGTGTGGGCCTGCAGCCAGGGGCTGCGGCGCTACATCGCACTGATGACGCTGTTCACCGCGGCCATCGGCGTGTTCGAGGCGCTGCTGTTCGCCATGCTCGGCCGCATCGTCGACTGGCTCGGGCCGCTGCAGCCCGGCCGGCTGTGGGCCGAGCACGGCGCCACGTTGCTGCTGCTGGCTGCGGTGCTGCTGGGCAGCACGCTGCTGGTGGCGCTGCAGTCGATGTTCAAGCACCAGGCGATGGCCGGCAATTTCCCGATGCGGCTGCGCTGGAACTTCCACCGATTGCTGTTGCGCCAGAGCATGCATTTCTACCAGGACGAGTTCGCCGGCCGCATCGCCACCAAGCTGATGCAGACGGCGCTGGCGGTGCGCGACGTTTGGATGATCCTGGCCGACATCCTGGTGTTCGTGCTGATCTACTTCGTCACCATGGTGGCGGTGGTCGGCGGCTTCGATGCCTGGCTGCTGCTGCCCTTCGTGGCCTGGGTGCTGCTGTACATCGCCGCGCTGCGTTTCTTCGTGCCTCGGCTGGCGCGCACGGCCAAGCGCCAAGCCGACGCACGTTCGCTGATGACCGGGCGCATCACCGACGCCTACACCAACATCGCCACCGTCAAGCTGTTCTCGCATGCCGGGCGCGAGGCCGGCTATGCGCGCTCGGCGATGCAGGAGTTCCTGGTCACCGTGCATGCGCAAATGCGGCTGGTCAGCGGTTTCGAGATCATGAACCACCTGCTCGGCATCGGGCTGATCCTGGCTACCGCCGGCGTGACGCTGTGGCTGTGGACGCAGGGTCAGGTGGGCGTGGGCGCGGTCGCGGCGGCCACGGCCATGTCGCTGCGCCTGAACGGCATTTCGCATTGGGTGATGTGGGAGATGGCCGACCTGTTCGAGCAGGTCGGCACGGTGCAGGACGGCATCAACACGCTGTCGCGGCCGCAGACGGTGCTGGATCGGCCGGGCGCCGTCGCGCTGCGGGTGACCCGGGGCGACCTGCAGTTCGACGCGGTCAGCTTCCGCTACGGCGCCAGCGCCGGCCCGCCTGTCGTCGAGCAGCTGACTCTGCAGGTGCGAGCCGGTGAAAAGATCGGCCTGGTCGGCCGCTCCGGCGCCGGCAAGAGCACCATCGTCAATTTGCTGCTGCGCTTCTACGATCTGGAGTCCGGCCGCATCCTGATCGATGGCCAGGACATCGCCGGCGTCACGCAGGACAGCCTGCGAGCGCAGATCGGCATGGTGACGCAGGACACCTCGCTGCTGCACCGCTCGGTGCGCGACAACATCCTCTACGGCCGACCCGACGCCACTGAAAGCCACATGGTGGCCGCCGCGAAGCGTGCCGAAGCGCACGACTTCATCCTGGGCCTGTCCGATCCGGCCGGCCGCAACGGCTACGACGCGCATGTCGGCGAGCGCGGTGTCAAGCTGTCGGGCGGGCAGCGTCAGCGCATCGCCATTGCCCGGGTCATGCTGAAGGACGCGCCGATCCTGCTGCTGGACGAAGCCACCAGTGCGCTGGACAGCGAGGTCGAAGCTGCCATCCAGGCCAGCCTGTACCGGCTGATGGAAGGCAAGACGGTGGTGGCCATCGCCCACCGGCTGTCGACCATCGCCGCGATGGACCGGTTGGTCGTGCTGGACAAGGGTCGCATCGTCGAGATGGGCGACCACAAAAGCCTGCTCGACGCGGGCGGTCTGTACGCCCGGCTCTGGACCCACCAGAGCGGTGGTTTCCTGGTCGACGACGAGGACGAGGCCGCTCCACTGCCGAGCCTGGGGGCCGACGGCGACGTGCCCGTCGACCGCGCGATGCCGGTGCCACCCGCATTCCGGTGACTTGTGTCGCAGGGTTGCGGCCGGCGTCGGGTCGGTGGCTCAATTCCCGCTTCCGGGCTCCGATAGGCTGGAAGCGCTGCGCCCCGAGCCCGAGGCCCGCGCGCGCCACGACCCATGCAATTGATCCTGCCCCACCAAGCCGAGGATTGGCTCTTCAGCGCCGACCGCAAGCAGCGCATCCGCATGCGCCGCACGCTGGTGGCTTCGGCCATCTACCTCCTGGCAGCGCTCGGGCAATGGTGGTCGGCCGGACATGGCCTGGCCGACCCTGATCTGGCGCGTTGGCTGGTCCTGTGCCTTGCACCGGGACTGTTTGGCTTCTTCCTGCTGATGCGTACCGGCGTGAATCTGCGCTTTGCTGATCCGGCCATGACGATGCAGCAGATGGTCTTCGCCATCGTGGCGATGGCCGCGGCCTATGTCATCAACCCGCCGGTGCGCGGCATGCTGTTGATGATCGTGGCACTGGTACTGATGTTCGCCGCCTTCACGCTCAGCCCGAAGGCCTCGCGTGCGTTGGGCCTGTTCGCCGTCACCGTGCTCGGGCTGGTGATGCTGGCCATGGCCACGCATGCGCCGAACACCTTCGACCCGACGGTCGAGCGCATTCATTTCGTCTTTGCCGCGGTGGTGCTGCCGGTGATCTCGATGCTGGCCGGCGACCTGTCGGAGATGCGCTCGCGGCTGCGGCTGCAGAAGACCGAACTGCAGGGCGCACTGGCGCGTATCCACAAGCTGGCCACGCGCGACGACCTCACCGGGCTGATCAACCGCCGGCACATGGAGGAACTGGCCGACATGGAGCAGCGCCGCGCCCTGCGCAGCGGCAGCCTGCCCTGCCTGTGCTTGGTGGACATCGACCATTTCAAGCGCATCAACGACCACCACGGCCATGCGGCCGGCGACGAGGTGCTGCGCCTGTTTGCCCGCCATGCCGCGGCATCGATGCGCGAGACCGACGCGCTGGCGCGCTGGGGCGGCGAGGAGTTCCTGGTGATGCTGCCGGACACCCGGCCCGACGAGGCGCGCATGGGCTTCGAACGCCTTCGCCGCCTGCTGTCGCGCGACGAGGCCTGGGGCGAGCATGCGCACATGCGCGTCAGTTTCTCGGCCGGTCTGACCGCCTGGCGCATTGGCGAGCCGCTGCGCGACGCATTGGCGCGCGCCGACCAGGCGCTGTACGAGGCCAAGGCCTCGGGCCGCGACCGGCTGGTCGAGAAATAGCCGGCCTCAGCCCGGCAGCAGCCGCAGCCTGACGCTGCGCCCCTTGACCTTGGCGGTCGACAGGCGCTTCAGCACCTCGTCGGCCAGCGCGCGCTGCACCGCCACGTAGGTGGAGAACTCGTTGACGTTGATCTTGCCGATGGTCGCGCCGGGATAGCCCAGGTCCTTGGTCAGCGCGCCCAGCACGTCGCCGGGGCGGATCTTCTCCTTGCGCCCGCCCAGGATCTGCAGCGTGCGCATCGGCGCTCGCAAGGGCTCGTTGCCGCTGTCGGTGAGTTCCTCCAGCTTGTGCCATTCGCTGCTGAAGCCCAGGGCCTGCTCGATCTGCCCGACCCGACCCATCTCGTCCATGCTGGCCAGGCTGAAGGCCCAGCCCGAAGCGTCGGCGCGCGCGGTGCGGCCGATGCGGTGGGTGTGGGTGTCGGCATCGGGCGTGATGTCGACGTTGATCACCGCCTCCAACTCGGCGATGTCCAGCCCGCGCGCGGCGATGTCGGTGGCCACCAGCACGCTGATGCTTTGGCCAGCAAACTGCACCAGGACCTGGTCGCGGTCGCGCTGTTCCAGGTCGCCGTGCAGTTCCAGTGCGGCGAAGCCCATGCCGCGCAGGACCTGCACCAGTTCGCGGCAGCGCTGCTTGGTGTTGCAGAAGGCCAGCGTGCTGACCGGCCGGTAATGGTTCAGCAGCAGGGCTACCGCGTGCAGCCGCTGCTCCTCGCGCACCTCGTAGAAGCGCTGGCGGATCTTGGCGGCAGCATGCGCCTGCAGCAGCTTCACTTCCTTAGGTTGGCGCATGAAGGCGGCGCTGAGCTTGGCGATGCCTTCGGGGTAGGTGGCCGAGAACAGCAGCGTCTGACGCTGCGCCGGGCATTGTTTGGCCACCACCGCGATGTCGTCGTGGAAGCCCATGTCGAGCATGCGGTCGGCTTCGTCCAGGACCAGCGTGTTCAGGGCCTGCAGGTCCAGGCTGCCGCGTTCCAGGTGGTCCAGGATGCGCCCCGGCGTGCCGACGACGATATGGGCGCCGTGCTCCAGGCTGGCCAGTTGCGGGCGCATCGTCGCGCCGCCGCACAGCGTGAGGATCTTGATGTGGTCCTCGGCGCGGGCCAGGCGCCGCAGCTCCTGCGTCACCTGATCGGCGAGCTCGCGGGTCGGGCACAGCACCAGCGACTGCACCGCGAAGCGGCGTGGGTTCAGGTTGGCCAGCAGCGCCAGGCCGAAGGCGGCGGTCTTGCCGCTGCCGGTCTTGGCCTGGGCGATCAGATCGTGCCCGGCCAGCGCCAGCGGCAGGCTGGCCGCCTGAATCGGCGTCATCGTGTGATAGCCCAGGCGCTGCAGGTTGTGCAGCGTGGCCGGCGGTAGCGGCAGGCTGGCGAAGGAATCGGTGGGGGTTGAAGCGGGCGCGGGATTCATCGCCGATTATCTGCCGCCCAGGCCTCGTAGCCGGCCACGAAGCGCGGCGACACCTGGCGCAGCTTGTCGCTGTCGACGCGGCCGCTGCGCTGGATGTAGCTCCACGCCAGGGCCCAGGGCTCGAGCTGCATGTGCTCGACGAAATGTTCGTACCAGTCCGCGCTGCGATTGGCCGCGTCCACCAGCTTGTCCACCACCGGCCGGCGCGCGGCCTCATAGGCCTGCAGCGCTGCCGGCACGTCGGCTGAGTGTTCGCGCATGGCCTTGGCCAGCGCGATCACGTCCTCGAAGGCCAGCCGCGTGCCCGAGCCGATGGAAAAGTGCGCCGTGCGCAGCGCGTCGCCGACAAGCACGCAATGCCCCGCGCTCCAGTGCGCATTGCGGACCTTCGGGAACTGGCGCCAGATCGACTTGTTGGCGATCAGCGGCCGGCCGCCCAGGGTCTCGTCAAAGGCCTGTTCCAGCCGCTTGCGCGTCGCGTCCTCGTCCATGTGCTCAAAGCCGGCGCGCTGCCAGGTGGCCGGGTCGCACTCGATGATGAAGGTGCTCATGCCCGGCGCATAGGGGTAGTGGTGCGCGTTCATGCAGCCGTAGCCGGTGGCCACGAAGGTCTGCGTCAGCGTGTCGAAGGGCTGTGTGGTGCCGTACCACACAAAGCGGTTGGCCAGCGGCTCGATCACCGTGCCGAAGGCGGCCTCGTGCATGCGCCGCACGAAGGAGTTGGCGCCGTCGGCGGCGACCACCAGGTCGTGCCCAGCCAGCGCCGCGGCATCGCCCAGCGTCTGGCAGTACTGCGGCTCCACGCCCACCGAGGCCAGCCGTTGCTGCAGCAGTTGCAGCAACCGCAACCGGCCGATGGCGGCGAAGCCCACGCCGTCGATGGTGATGCGCTGGCCGCGGTGCACCAGGCTCAGATCGGTCCAGCGCTGCATGGCCGGCACGATCAGCGCGTGCGTCTCCTCGTCGTCGTCGCGCAGGAAGTCGAGTGCGCGGTCGGAGAAGACCACGCCGAAGCCGAAGGTGGAATCCGGCGGATTCTGTTCGACGATGCGGATCTGGTGACGGGCATCCTGGCGCTTCAGCAGGTAGGCCAGGTACAGACCGGCCGGGCCGGCACCGGCGATCAGGATGTTCAAGGGTGTTGCTCCTGTTGCAGCTTCAGCGCGATGGCCTCGCGCAGCTGGCGCTTGAGGATCTTGCCCACCGGGCTGACCGGCAGCTCGTCGACGATCTCCAGCCTTTCGGGCAGCTTGAAGCTGGCGATCTGCTGGCGGAGCAGGAAGGCGATCAATTCGTCGAAGCTCAGGCTCTGGCCCGGGTGCGGCACCACGAAGGCGCAGGCCTTCTCGCCGAACACCGCATCGGGCATGGCCACCAGCGTGGCGCTCTTCACCTTGGGGTGAGCGAACATCAGGTTCTCGATTTCCTCGCAGCTGATCTTCTCGCCACCGCGATTGATGAAGTCCTTGCGCCGGCCTTCGGCATAGACGTGGCGGCCGCGCTTGCGCACGATGTCGCCCATGCGGTAGAAGCCGTCGGCGGTGAAGGCCTCGGCATTCTTGTCGGCCGCGTCGTAGTAGCCACGGATGGTGTAGGGCCCGCGCGTCACCAGCTCGCCGCTCTCGCCTTCGGCCACGTCGCGGTCCTGCTCGTCGAGCACGCGGATCTCGTCTTCGTCGCACACCGGCGCGCCCGAGCTGTTCAGCAGCGGCTCGTCGGCATCGTCGAGCCGCGTCATATTGATCAGCCCTTCGGCCGTGCCGTAGATCTCCTGCGGGGTGCAGCCGAAGCGCTCGCGCAGCCGCGCCCGCAGCTCCGGGGCCAGGCGTGCGCCGCCGTTCTGCACCACCCGCAGCGAGCGCAGGTCGTAGCGCGTCTCCACGTCGCTGGCCAGCCAGGTGGCGATCAGCGGCACCACCGCGGCGATGTGGGTGACACGCTCGCGCTGCACCGTCGCGAAGATCTCGTCGGTCTGTGTCGATGGTGCCAGCACCACCGTGCCGCCGTACAGCAGCGTGGCCAGCATCCCAGGCGAGGCCAGGTTGTAGTTGTGGCCCAGCGGCAGGATGGCCATGAACACCGTGCCTTCGTCGAAGCCGGCCGCACGCCCGCACAGCCGCGCATTGAGCACATAGTCCTGGTGCGTGCGCGGGATCAGCTTGGACATCGAGGTGGTGCCGCCGGACAACAGCATCGTGCCCACTTCGGCCGGGTCGACCGGCACCTCGGGTGGCTCGAAGGGGCCCTCGCGCACCAGATCGGCATAGGCCTGCTGGCCGGGCAAGGCGTCGCCGACCACGATCACATGCCGCAGCGCCGGCGCCTCGGCCCGCAGTTGCTCGACCATGTTGCGGTAGTCGAAGTCGCCGATGCGCTCGGCAATGACATAGGCCCTGGCGCCGGAGGCGTTGAGGAAGTGTCGGATTTCCGCATGCCGGTGCGGCCTCAGCGCCATCACCGGGATGGCGCCGATGCGGGCCAGGGCGAAGTAGACGACGGCGAACTCGAGGATGTTTGGCAACTGCATCACCACCCGGTCGCGCGGTGCCAGGCCCAGACGCAGCAGCCGTGCCGCCAGCCGCGTGGCCTGCTGCTGCAGCTCGGCATAGCTCAGACGCCGGTCGCCGGCCACCAGTGCAGCCTTGTCCGGCCAGCGCGCGGCCGAGCCTCGCAGCAGGCCGAACAGCGTGCTGCCGTCCCACAGTCCGGCGGCGCGATAGCGCGCCGCAGTCTCGGCCGGCCAGTCGACGGTGCCTTGAAGCATGTACTCTTTCTTCGCTCTACACCACGTTGATTTCGCGCAGCGGTTCCTGCCGCAGCACACGGGCCCAGCCCAGCCGCGACAGGTCCAGGCTGCGGTAGACGCCGTGCACCACCAGCTCGCTCAGCGCGCGGCCGACGGCCGGCGCATGCTGCAGGCCGTGGCCGCTGAAGCCGTTGGCGAACAGCAGGTTGTCGATGTCCGGATGTGCACCAAGGATCATGTTGTGGTCCAGCAGGTTGACGTCGTAGTGGCCGGCCCAGGCGCGCATGACGCGCAGTGCCTCGAAGCCGTCGACGCGCGCGGCCAGCACCGGCCAGATGCGCTCATCGAACAGCGCGTGCTGCACCTCGAAGTCCTCGCAGGGCGGGTCCTGTCCCTCCGGCGGGGCCACGCCGCACAGCCAGCCCGTGCCTTCGGGGCGGAAGTACACGCCGCTCGGGTCGATGACCAAAGGGCAGCCGGGCGTGAGGGCCGGGCTGCGCACGTGGAACACGCAGCGCTTGCGCGGCTGCACCGGCAGCTCGATGCCGGCGCTGTGCGCCAGTGCCGTGGCACCGCTGCCGGCGGCGTTGATCAACGTGCCGCAGCCGATGTGCGTGCCATCGTCCAGGACCACGCCTTGAACCTGCCGACCGCTGCGCAGCAGCTGCGCCACGCGGGCCTGCCGGTATTGGGCGCCGAGCGACGTGGCCTTGCGGCGCAGCGCCATCATCAATGCATAGGCGTCGAGCCAGCCTTCGCCGCGATGGCCCAGCGAGGCGCCAGCCAGGTCGTCGCAGCGCAGCCAGGGGAAGCGCTGGCGCAGTGGGTCGGGATCGAGCAGCTGCACCTGTGCGCCCAGTTCGCGCTGCGTGCGGTGGTTGGCCTGCAGTTGCGGCAGGCCGGCCTGGGTGGCCAGGAACAGGTAGCCGGCCTCGTGCCAGCCCACGTCCGGCGCCTGGCCGTCCACCGTCAGATGCTCGCCAAGCCGCGCGATGAACTCGGTGCCGAACATCGACATGCGGATGTTCTCGGGCGTCGAGAACTGGTGCCGGACCGAGGCCACCGACAGCGTGGTGGCGCAGCGCTGGTAGCTGAAGTCCTGTTCCAGCACCAGCAGCTCGCCAGCGAACTGCGGATGCGCCGCCAGGAAGTAGGCGGCGGCGCTGCCGACGGCCGCGCCGCCGACGATCACCACCTCGTAGCGGTCCATGCCTGCCCCGGGTTGCCGAATATCATGGCGCCATGATCGCAGAGCCCGTGCCGCCCCGTTTCGAATCACTGCAACTCGACCTCCAGGGCGGCATCGGCCACCTCAGGTTGAACCGCCCCGCCAAGCTGAATGCGCTGTCGCCCGAGCTGATGCGCGAGATCATCGAGGCCAGCCGCTGGCTGGCCACGCTGCCCGATCTGCGCGTGCTGGTCTTCGGCGGCAACGGTCGCGCCTTCTGCGCCGGCTTCGACCTGCAGGCCATGCGCGATGCGCGGCGGCCGATCGATCGCGAGGCCACCGACCTGGGCCGGCAGATGGTCGAGGCCTTCGAGGCCATTCCGGCCATCACACTGGCCACCGTGCGCGGCCACTGCATCGGCGGCGGCGTGCTGCTGGCAGCGGCCTGCGACCTGCGCATCGCCGCCGACGACGCGCGCTTCTCGATCCCGGAGATGGAGATCGGCATCCCGCTGGGCTGGGGCGGCGTGCCGCGGCTGATCCGCCTGGTCGGGCCGACGGTGGCGATGGA
>JAGTRL010000444.1 GCA_018261815.1 Pseudomonadota bacterium | reverse complement strand
GCAGTGGATCTTCACCGGCGGCAGCGCCAGCTCCTGCGCGATCTGCGTGTTCTTGATGTCCATCGCCTGGTCGAGCGTCTTGCCCTTGACCCATTCGGTGACCAGCGAGGACGACGCGATGGCCGAGCCGCAGCCATAGGTCTTGAAGCGCGCGTCCTCGATCAGCCCCGTGGCCGGGTTGACGCGGATCTGCAGTTTCATCACGTCGCCACAGGCCGGCGCGCCGACCATGCCGGTGCCGACACTTTCGTCGCCCTTGTCGAAGGAGCCCACGTTGCGCGGATTTTCGTAGTGCTCGACGACCTTTTCGCTGTATGCCATGTCTTTTCTCCTGGAAGGGGAATCAGTGGGCAGCCCACTGGATGGTGCTGATGTCGATGCCGTCCTTGTACATCTCCCACAGTGGGGACAGGTCGCGCAGCTTGGCCACCTGCTCCTGCAGTGTCTTCACGGCGTAGTCGATCTCGGCCTCGGTGGTGAAGCGGCCGATGGTCATGCGCAGCGACGAGTGGGCCAGTTCGTCCGAACGGCCCAACGCTCGCAGCACGTAGCTGGGTTCCAGGCTGGCCGAGGTGCAGGCCGAGCCCGAGGACACGGCAATGCCCTTGACGCCCATGATCAACGACTCGCCCTCGACGAAGTTGAAGGAGATGTTCAGGTTGTGCGGCACCCGGCGTTCCAGGTCGCCGTTGACGAAAGTCTGCTCGATGTCCGACAGGCCGCGCAGCAGCCGCTGCTGCAGCATGCGGATGCGCTCGCGCTCGGCGCCCATCTCGGCTTGTGCGATGGCAAAGGCCTCGCCCATGCCGACGATCTGGTGCGTGGGCAGCGTGCCCGAGCGCATGCCGCGCTCGTGGCCGCCGCCGTGCATCTGGGCCTCGATGCGCACCCGAGGCTTGCGCCGCACGTACAGCGCGCCGATGCCCTTGGGGCCGTAGGTCTTGTGCGAGGCCAGGCTCATCAGGTCAACCGGCAGTGTGGCCAGGTCGATGTCCACCTTGCCGGTGGCCTGGGCCGCGTCGACGTGGAAAATGATGCCGCGCTCCCGGCACATCCTGCCGATGGCGGCGATGTCCTGGATGACGCCGATCTCGTTGTTGACCAGCAGCACCGACACCAGGATCGTGTCCTTGCGCAGCACTTGCTGCAACTGGTCGAGGTCGAGCAGGCCGTTCTCCATCACGTCGAGATAGGTGGCCTCGAAGCCCTGGCGTTCAAGCTCGCGCACCGTGTCCAGCACCGCCTTGTGCTCGGTCTTCACTGTGACGATGTGCTTGCCGCGGGACTGGTAGAAGTGCGCCGCGCCCTTCAGCGCCAGGTTGATCGATTCGGTGGCCCCGCTGGTCCAGACGATCTCGCGCGGGTCGGCACCGACCAGCGCAGCCACCTGGCCGCGCGCACGCTCGACCGCCTCTTCCGCCTCCCAGCCCCAGGCGTGACTGCGCGAGGCCGGGTTGCCGAAATGTTCGCGCAGCCAGGGCACCATCGCGTCGACCACACGGGGGTCGCAGGGCGTGGTGGCACCATAGTCCATGTAGATCGGGAAGTGCGGGGTCATGGATCGAAGCTTCCGAAGACTGTATTGTTTCTACTTGGTCAGCGCGCTACCGAGCGCGAACACCGAGTTCGGCGCGGTGATCTTGATCGGCCGCACCACCGGCTGCGACGAAATGGCACGCTTGACCGGGGCGTCCTGGATCGACACCCCCTTGGCGATCTGCTCGTCGACCAGCTTCTTCAACGAAATGGAATCGAGGTACTCGATCATCTTGGCGTTGAGGCTGGCCCACAGGTCGTGGGTCATGCAACGGCCTGCGTCTTCGCCCATGCAATTTTCCTTGCCGCCGCAGCCCGTGGCGTCGATCGGCTCGTCCACGGCGACGATAATGTCGGCGACGGTGATCTCGGCCGCACCGCGCCCGAGGGAATAGCCGCCACCCGGCCCACGGGTGCTCTCGACCAGCTCATGCCGGCGCAGCTTGCCGAACAGCTGCTCGAGGTAGGACAGTGAAATCTGCTGGCGCTGGCTGATCGCGGCCAGGGCGACCGGCCCGGCATGCGAGCGCAGGCCCAGGTCGATCATGGCAGTGACGGCAAAACGGCCTTTGGTGGTCAGACGCATCGAAATCTCCAATCAGCCTTGCGGCAGAACAGCAAAACGACAATCGGGTTGCTTGCTCAGGGCCGTGACCTGGCTGGTTACCGGACCAAACACGAGGGCTAACCCTCGGCTGATTCCTACTAACGCAGTCAAGTATAGTCGAACCCGACTGATTTGGTCGAGATTGGCGTGAAGAGTTCCGTGGGCCGCGCCTGCCCGCCGCGCCCTATGCAGCGCCAGGCAAGTCGTGCCCCGCGGCGCCGAAGGCCTGCTCGCGCAGCAGCGCCAGCTGGTCGCGCACCCGGGCGGCCTTTTCGAACTCCAGATTGCGCGCGTGCTCGAGCATCTGCTTTTCCAGCAGCTTGATGCGCTTGCCCAGGTCCTTCTCGCTCATCGCCTCGACCTGCGCCGCGGCCTGGGCCGCCTTCAGATCGTCGCGGGCGGTCTTGTCCGAGACCACGCCGTCGATCATCTCCCTGATCTGCTTGCTGATGCTGCGCGGCGTGATGCCCTCGGCCAGGTTGTGCGCCGTCTGCTTCTCGCG